>NZ_JAWOTI010000013.1:0-139215 GCF_033338775.1 Vibrio sp. Vb1018 | reverse complement strand
GAGTTCTTTTAGTTGTTGATTTCATAACACTCTCCAATTTTGGGGTGGAAAGTGTCAACCTTATTTAGGACGACACACCTAATACGAAAAAAGTCCGCAAGCTAATGCGGACTTTTTATTGGAAAGCGTTTAGCAATCTAGCGACAGTGCTAGTCAATCAATCCGTATTCTTTGCTCAGAACTTCGATGATTTCCGCTTTCGGATTATCACTCAAATGAATCGGCTTGCCTGTAATCTTCTCGGCAATACCAATGTAAGTGCTCGAAATCGCCATCAAAGATTCGACGGGTAAAGCATTATCACGAGCGAGTGCTTCGCGCTCTGGCATACGTTCTTTGTTTAGCAAGATATCTGGGTCAGGGAAGTGGTTAAGTAGGAACTGGCGGAAACCTTCTTTTGAGTTCTCTACGATGTGACCTGCTTGGTACTCTTTAGCATCCCATATACGAGACGAGTCTGGTGTACCCACTTCATCCATGTAAATCAGCTTTTCATTGCCAGCAGCATCATGAACATAACCAAATTCGAATTTGGTATCGACAAAGATTTGGTCGATTTCTTCTAATGCTTGGCTGATAACGTTAAAGCCTTCTTTCAGCAATTTTTCGTAGAGTGCGATATCGTCAGCGCTTGAGAAGTTAAATGCTTCGTAGTTGTCTACGATGTTTTGACGAGTAATATTTACGTCATCCGCTTCTGGCACACCGGGAATGCCTTTTAGAATGCCTTTTGTGGATGGGGTCATTAGCAATTCTGGAAGTGCTTTGTCTTTTTCTAACCCTTCAGGAAGTTGGATTCCACAAAACTCTCGCTCGCCATTTGCGTAAGCGCGCCACATCGAACCCGTGATGTATTTGCGGCAGATGGCTTCGATTTTTACCGGTTTGGCTTTTTGTACAATCCAAACAAAAGGGTGAGGAATGTCTAGAATATGGCTATCTGCTAAGCCATTTTCTTTGAACAGTTTGAACCAGTGATTAGAAATCGCATTAAGCGCCGCCCCTTTACCCGGGACACCATTAAGACCACCTTCAGCATGCCAAATACAATCGAATGCAGAGATTCGGTCGCTAATCACCATGATAGCCAAAGGCGCATCTGGAGCGACATTGTATCCTTTTTCTTTGATCAGTCGGGCGCTGTCTTCTTCAGTTAACCAGTAAACTGAACGAACTTTTCCACTATGAACGGGTTCATGGGTGCGAATTGGCAGGTCGTCATTGACGGCAAGTACTTGATTAGCAAGGCTCATTGCGACATTCCTATCATCTTAATCAAACGTCAGAAAGAGAAGATATTCAGCAAAATGTGGGCGCTGAATAAATCGAATGTGGGCATCATACCAGAACTATTTTAACTCGCCAGAGAAAAAGCAAACGTTTGCCTGTTTTCTTTAATACAAAAAAATGCCCCCTTAAAAAGGAGGCGAGATGCAGGATAGATAACGTCGAACTTATTAGTGGTACTTATTAACTCTGCCTTCGACGAAAAAGACTTCACACTGATAGCGCTGCGCCACGTCGCTCAACATAGATTGATTCATAAGTGCAATTTTATTGGATGCGACAACAGCACTGGCATTACCTGATCGGATGGCTTTTATCACGATCTCGACTTCTGAAAGCTGTTGAGAGGGCTTCATTTGAATAACGTTTTTACAGCAAATATTAGAAGCAGTGAGTTGTTCAAAGTCTGGACGAGGGCAGTCTGCTGTAAACAAAATCCATTGTTTCTGCTGCGATAAAACAGCCAGCTTAGATAGAAGCTGATCCGAAACGGCCATGGGCTTAGTTGCTTGTGCCAATACGTTGTAGCGAGAGTATGTATGAGATTGACTTTGTAACTGCATCTTACTGTTCCTTTATACATGCTGTATGTGTATACAGTAGTTTGTTTTGGCGACCTGATCAACCAGTTTCTCAAAAGTTATTTGCGGTTTTTTGAAAAGGAAATAAAAGGATTTTACTTTAAGTAATTGAATTTATTTGTTTATTTTTCATTTCTGATATGTCTAACATCAATTTAAAAATGTGAGGTGAGTAGAAAGTTGGACGAGAGACATACAGGGGTTTACTACTGTATATACAGGTGTTTTTCACGGACAGTGGTTTGTATACAGTGGAAGAGGGCTGATAACCGATGCGACATGCTATGTAGGATAGGAGGGAATACGAGATAGAGATTGGAAATAGGCTTGGGCGATCAAAAAAGCGCCTTATAAAAGGCGCTTTTGAAAATCAGTTCCATTGATTCCGTCTTGCTTAGCTCGCTCGTTGCAAACGTTCGCGCATTTGCAATTCGCCTTGGTTAAATAGGCGCACGTCGATTTTCGCCATATCGTAACAAGCTTTACATGAGTAGTGGTGCTTGCCATCTAAATAATCGTGACGAGTTACAAGACTAGGTTTTTTACACCAATCACAGGTGCCTTCTTCAGTGAACATTGATTTTCTCCCCACCTAGATTAATTTGAGTCGTTAGGTGTTATTTTGCGCCGGGCATTATGGCATAAAAGCGCGACTTAAGTTAAATGTCTGTTAATTTCTTTGAGAGGGAGATCGATTGCGGTGCTTGATTATATGGGAATAAAAGCATGGCAGCCAAAGTATCCTGACCTATTTTTACTGTTTTGTAACATTTTGTGAGACGAGCTTAAAGGCATGATTGAGTCGCTTCATTTCTTCTTCACTGCCCCTTGTGTCAGGATGATAAAGCTTTGATAATTGTCTATAGCGTAGCTTGATTGCCTGTAAATCAGGGATGGTTTGTGGTGTGTAGCCAAACATAGCACACGCGACGCTTAGCTTATGGTTTTCTGCCTGAGTTTTGGATTTCTTAAATTCTCTGAATACTTTCTCTAACTGACGCTTCAGTTGCTTGTTCGTAAACTCTAGCTCTTTTATTTTTTCCGCCATTCGTTGATTTTGGCTTTCCTCTTTGGCTTCACGCGCTTTTCTATTCTGCTTAAGTTTTTTGATCGCGAGGAAACTTAAGCCGCTGATGATGAGGATCGCCGCTAGCCAAATCAGCCATAGAAACTGCGAGTGTTTTACTTTGGGGGTTGCAACTGTGCTTTTCTCTTCTTGTGTTTGCTCTGCTTTTTTATCGAGCGACTTTATTTGCGAGACTTGTTTAGCTCGTAGTTGGTTGAAGCGCAGCTCTAACAGTTGATTATAAGCTTGTTCTGCTGCTGGATTATGCTGAGAAGCCATTTGATACAAGGCTTCAGTCAATTGAGAAGTTGTGACCTTACCTGGATTGCGCTGAATAAAATCGGCGAGAAGAAAGCCACGATCGGTTGGGTCATTGAGTGCGATAGAGGTTAGCCAATATAACGCTTGTGTTTCATTTTTTTCGCCATTTATCCCTTTAGCAAAGTCGTTCGCGAGCTGTTTTTGTGCAGGGAGGTAACCTTGGTTGGCGGATTGCTCTAGCCAGTAGCGCGTTTCTGGTGAGGCTTCAGCTTCGTTTGATGCCAATAATTGTTGTGCGTACTCGTATTGTTCGATGGGGTCATTTGGAGCTTGAGAGGCAAGTGAGTAGCCAGAAAAGCTGAGGCTAAATAAGCAGAGTAGGGCAGACGTTTTGACAGACATTAATATGTCAGGCCTAACGATAATGGTTAGGCCTGCTCCGGTAATTTTTTATTATTACCGTTATGGTGCAACCAAATTACTTCAGTGGCAAGATCTGGATTTCAACACGACGGTTGCACGCACGACCTTCAGAAGTTTGGTTTGAGCAAATTGGGTTACGTTCGCCGTAGCCGCGTGCAATTGCACGACCAGGTGCAACGTTTTGAGATACTAGGAATTGACGTACGGACTCTGCACGGCGCTCTGACAACGTTTGGTTGTATGACTCACTACCTGTGCTATCCGTGTAACCGTCAATAACGAGACTGGTATCTGGGTACTCAACTAGGATGCGAGCAACACCGCGTAGAGTATTATGGATACTAGCATCAAGCTGGTAAGAGCTTGAAGAGAAGCCGATACCGTTTTCCATACGCAGTAAAAGCTGATTTTCACCAACACGCTGAACTTGTACGCCAGAGTTTAGCAAAGCGCGACGTAATTCCGCTTCTTGTTGGTCAAAGTAGTAACCAACGCCAGCGCCAGTCGCTCCGCCTGCGGCTGCACCAATGAGTGCATGCTGACGACGTTCTTTAGCATCATCACCCGTTGCTAGGCCGATTGCTGCGCCAGCGATCGCACCAATAAGCGCGCCTTGCGTGGTGGAGTTAGTTTCGTATTCACCCGTTGTTGCATTTTGGCGTTGAGTGGCTTGACAGCCAGTAAGAGCTAGCACTAGAGCTAGTGCAATAGGCATCTTTTTCAAGGGAAAATCTCCGTATAAAACTGAGGCGAAACCATGCCTCATAATGGGATGCGAATTATGAATAAACAAGCATTGATATTTGTTATGAGAAAGTAAGATTGATAAGAGTTTCTGTAAGAAAATTCCTATCAATACTGCCAAAGCTCTCAAAGTAAGCCCCATCGACATCGAAGTCATTGCTGCTTATGTGAATCCTTTACTATTCTGGCTATTTCGATGAATCGCCCAACATTTTGCGTGCTTGTTCGCCGCCCACTCCACGGTTAACTGAAACCTTTCTACCTTTCTTTAAGCCCACTTCGTAGTCTTCAGTTAGGTTTTTCATCGCTTCTTTCAATTGCTTCTTGAACGTTTCGCGGTCAATGTTTTGGAATTCTTTATCAATATAGTCATTAATTTTATTGGCCGACTCTTCATCTGGAGAAATAATTGGCAATTTTTCAATCGCGCCTTCCACCCAGCCAGATACAAATGAGTTCACACGGCGAGTCACTTCCTGAGAAGAGGTGCCGGTGCCAGCAAAGCTGTTTCGGAATTGTCCGGTACTTTCGTTCATCTCGCGATAAACAATATCGAAAGCAAATGCAGCAAAAATAGCGCGATCTGCTTCACCGATAAATTCGACACGTTTGAGCCCTTTGTGATTCAACAATACTGCTTCGACACCGAATTTTGTGTTAATGCCGCGAATCACTCGCAATATGGTAGAACTGATGTTCGCTGGTAGCAGATGAGAAGATTGTGTTTTTCCCATTCTGATGAACTCAATATCGTCTTTATCGAGACCATATTTAAGCATGAGGCGATGTGCCATTTTGATAGCATTGGCAGCCTCATTAACATTAGCGGAATTGCCCAGTTCTAAGCACTTGGCGATTTTTTTCAGAGCTTTTTGTTTATCCATCGACAACCAGTAACGAAAGCAGAAAATTTATGAAGTCAGACATATTACCTTTTTTGACATAAAAACGAAATACAAGGTGGGACTGAAGATAATTTCTGCACATAAAAAGAAGCCTCGCATTAAGCGAGGCTGGCGTTTTAGTTCGTCGTAATCAGTATGAAGTCGTACTTGTGTCTAAGAAGCCATTCTTCATTAAGATTCGTTAGAATTACAACCCGAGCTGATTGAGCAAGTCATCGGCATCATCGTTTGATCCCGACGATTTAGATTCTTTCTCAGCCAACTGTTTACGTGTTGCCTCTAAAATGTCGTCTGGGTTTTCGTCTTCAGCAACTTCAAACTCTTCCAGTTGGATGAACTCAGTTTTATCCATTGCTAGTTCGAGATAGAAAATATTGTTGTTTTCGGTGGAGAACGTCACTCTGCGCGCTTGAGGGCGGTCAAGGTTGGTATCAACTTGTAAGATAACTTGCTTATTCAGCGCCAGCATTTTTGGTTGGTTTTGTGTGATGTTCGTTTGCAGGTCTTTACGAATTTTATTAGTGAAGTCTCCGACCAGTTGATTCATGAGTTCACCCAGAACATCGCCTACCTCGTCAGAAGTATGAGATATTGCCAGTTCTTCTTCTGGCATGCCCATATTACGCATGTAGTTGGTGTAGATCTCCAGTGCGGCTTTTGCCGTAAAATTAATCACAACTAGCCCGGTAAATCCGCCATCAAACAGAACAAAACAGCCAAAATCTGGTTTGAGGCTAGTCTTGTGGATTTTTTGCACCATTGCTGAATAATTTACTTGAGAAGATGTCGCCGAAGTAAGTACGCCAGAAACAGACTGGCAAAGTTTGAGAAGGATATCTTCAGTGGTCACAATTTTATTTTTTTTCATTCTGAAAACTCATCTAGAAACGCGATTCGTTCCCCAATGTAGGCATCAAGCGTGAAAAAATAAAGCATAAGTTTAATTATTGTATCGAGATTCTGATTTGCTCGTCTTTTTAAATGTTGTAAAGTGACGAAATTCAAAGAATATTACTTCACTAACTCTTTTGTGGTGTTTTTTCGCTTAGCGCCAATTTGTATGAGAAGTGAGCAAATAATTACACAACCCGCAGCTGATCGGATCAGCGTCGTAGGGGCAGGAAGCAAATGTTACCAAGATTACACTCGCAAACTGATGTCGATCCTCTTGTTCTTAGTTTTCTGAAAGAGCTTGAGCACGCCGGATTCACTGGTGATATCGAAAGCCAATATTCAAGCCGACTAGCGGTTGCCACTGACAACAGTGTTTACCAGCAACTTCCTCAGTCTGTCGTTCATCCCAAAACGACAGAAGATGTTTCTCTCCTCGGGAAACTGAGCAATAAAGAAAAGTACGAACGAATTACCTTTTCACCTCGTGGTGGCGGCACAGGGACCAATGGTCAGTCGCTAACCAAAGGTATTGTGGTGGATATGTCTCGCCACATGAACAAAGTGCTTGAGATTAATGAGAAAGAAGGCTGGGTTCGTGTACAAACTGGTGTAGTGAAAGACCAGTTAAATGACGCTGTTCGCCCTTATGGCTACTTCTTCTCTCCAGACTTATCTACCAGTAACCGTGCAACGATTGGCGGCATGGTCAACACCGATGCTTCTGGTCAAGGTTCTCTGAAATACGGAAAAACATCCGATCATGTTTTGTCGCTACAAGCGGTGTTTGCTGATGGTTCAATTTTAGAGTCGGACTTGTCCCATGGTTACCCAAAAGAAGGCGAGTTTGCTGCCAAGGCGCTACGTGTAACGGAATCCGTATGTCGTGAAAAACGCCAGCAGATCGTAGATAAGTTTCCTCCTCTTAACCGATTTTTAACGGGCTACGATTTAAAAAATGCCTTGAATGAAGACGGTGACCGTTTCGATATCACACGAGTACTTTGCGGCGCGGAAGGTTCATTGGCATTTATTACCGAAGCAAAGCTGAACCTGACGCCAATTCCGAAAGCGCGTACGTTGGTTAACGTTAAATACAACAGCTTTGATTCTGCACTGCGTAATGCACCGTTTATGGTAGAGGCGAAAGCGCTGTCTGTAGAAACCGTTGACTCAAAAGTGCTTAATCTCGCGAAGCAAGATATCGTTTGGCACACCGTGAGCGATTTACTTACCGATGTTCCAAATAAAGAGATGCTTGGCATCAATATGGTGGAATACGCAGGTCAGGACGAAGAGGAAGTTGCTGCTCAGGTTGCAGCGTTGACCGCCAAGCTCGATACCATGTTGGAAACAGAAGAAGCGGGCATTATCGGCTACCAAGTTTGTAACGATGTAGCGAGCATTGGGCGTATTTACAACATGCGTAAAAAAGCGGTGGGTTTGTTAGGCGCAGCAAAAGGTCGTGCTAAACCGGTCGCATTCGCTGAAGATACCTGTGTGCCACCAGAAAACCTGGCGGACTTCATTGTAGAGTTTCGAGAACTGTTAGACAGCAAGTCTCTGAATTACGGCATGTTTGGTCACGTCGATGCTGGGGTGCTTCACGTACGTCCTGCGTTGGATTTGTGTGACCCGCACCAAGAAGCATTGATGCACGAAGTTTCTGATGAAGTGGTCAAGCTGGTGGCGAAATACGGCGGTTTGATGTGGGGTGAACACGGCAAAGGTTTCCGTTCAGAATATGGCCCTGAGTTTTTCGGCGACGAGTTGTTTACTGAACTGAGACGTGTGAAAGCGGCATTCGATCCACACAACAAAATGAACCCGGGCAAAATCTGTACACCGCTGGATAGTGATGCAGAGCTTGTCAAAGTTACCGATACCAAACGTGGTTACTATGACCGTCAGATTGACGTTCAAGTACGTGACAGCTTTAAACAAGCGATGGAATGTAACGGTAACGGTTTGTGTTTTAACTACGATACCAGCTCGCCAATGTGTCCATCGATGAAAGTAACAGCCGATCGTCGTCATTCACCGAAAGGTCGTGCGGGTTTGGTTCGCGAGTGGTTGCGTCAGCTTACTGAGCAAGGCATTGATATTCTTGACTTAGAAAAGCAAACACTAGAAAACAAAACATCAATCAAAACCATGATTGACCGCGTACGTCATTCTATCAATCGTCGTCACGAGTATGACTTCTCTCACGAAGTGTATGAAGCGATGAATGGTTGTTTGGCGTGTAAAGCGTGTGCGAGTCAGTGTCCGATTAAAGTCGATGTTCCGAGCTTTCGCTCACGTTTTTTAAACATCTATCACTCTCGTTATCAACGTCCTGCAAAAGACTATCTGGTTGCGAACATTGAGACTATGCTGCCGATGATGGCAAAAGCGCCAGGTGTCGTAAATGGTGTTTTGAAGCAGTCGTGGGTGAAAAGTTTAACGGCATCTACGGTCGGGTATGTCGATGCGCCGTTGTTATCAGTACCCACCTTGAAACAACGAGTAGAGTCGCTGACAACGCCTTATGATCTGCAAGCGCTCAGTGGTTTGTCTTCGTCTGAAAAGAGCAAGCATGTTTTAATTGTTCAAGACCCATTCACTAGCTACTACGACGCTGATGTCGTTGAAGACTTCGTTAAGTTATTGAAAAAGCTGGGTATGCATCCGGTACTTCTGCCGTTTAAGCCGAATGGTAAAGCACAACACATTAAAGGGTTTTTACGTCAGTTTAAGGACACAGCAGCCGACACTGCGAAGTTCTTGGCGATGGTAGCGGATTTGGATATCCCATTAGTTGGCGTCGATCCTGCTTTGGTGCTGTGTTATCGAGATGAATACGCTGAAGTGCTTGGCAGTAAGCGAGGTAATTTCGATGTACTAACAGCCCACGAATGGCTTTACCCAAGACTAGAAGCGTTTGAAAGCGGAGAGCATAAGGCGCAGGAACCTTGGTATCTGTTTGCGCACTGTACTGAAAAAACCAAAATGCCAAATGCGGAAAAAGAGTGGGGCGCTATTTTTGCTCACTTTGGTGCAGTTTTGAATACGGTACCTGTTGGTTGTTGTGGTATGGCGGGTACGTTTGGTCATGAGGTTGATAAGTTGTCGATGTCGAAAGATATTTACAATTTAAGCTGGAAGCCAAGCTTAGATAAGTTGGATAACGAGAGATGTTTGATTACAGGCTATTCTTGCCGCAGCCAAGTTAAACGCTTTGAAGGAACGAAGCCCAAGCATCCCGTTCAGGCATTGTTAACTTTGTTGTAATCGGACTAAATCAAGCCCAGTTTTACTGGGCTTTTTAGAAACCGTACTTAGACCCTTTCAAAGGATATGAATCTTGAGAAAACTTGAACTCAAAGTCCCACCTGTTGCGGTGTTTTTGTTAGTCATACTTTTGATGTACGGACTTAAAGTTTTGACGCCGAGCATGAACATTCGAGTACCCTTTGTTGAATTTGTAGTAGGTGTATTAACTTTGTTGTCTGGCTACATGGGCATTGCTGGCGTGTATGAATTTCGCAAAGTAAAAACCACAGTGAACCCAGTAAAACCTGAAGCGGCATCTTCTGTTGTAAGAACTGGTGTGTTTGCCTTTTCACGCAACCCTATGTACACGGCATTATTGCTTCTAATCATAGCAACTGGTTTGTGGTGGCAGCACTTGAGTGTGGTGCTTTGTGGCGTGATATTTGTCAGTTATATGAATCGGTTTCAAATCAAGCCTGAGGAACGCGTTTTAGAGCGATTGTTTGGTGAAGAGTATGTGGATTATAAAAACCATGTTCGTCGTTGGCTCTAAGCATTGCGTTTAGTTTTGTTTGGATGAGACATAAAAAGAAAGCCCAACGGTCGACGTTGGGCTTTCTTTTAGTAAACACGTTTTTTGTGCGCTTCTGATAGGGCAGTCGACTAGGCTGCCTTAACGAACTTTGCTAGGAATGCATCCTTACGTTCATTAAAGCGGCGTACAAGGTCGTCAACCGCTTCTTGGTCATATGGCTTCAAGCCACTTGCAACCATGCGCTTAATACCTTTACCAACGACTTCACCGTCTTCTTTGAACGCAAAGTTTAAGGTGACTACACCTCGTTTGCCTTCTACGTCGAATGTTGCGCCAGTGAAATCCACCTCTGGATGCGTAAGGTCTAAGCGTGAAAATTCGACTTCCATGCTTTCATAAATAACTAATGGACGCTGGCAGTTTATCATCATTTGCTTCTCTTCCATAAGAGGAACCATGATGTGAGGGAAGTTCATACCAGAAAATTGCACGTAATTTGTCACTACATGCTCAATAAATGCCGGATCGTGGTTAGTTTCACCTTCACGGGACATGTGTAAGTATTCTTTACCTGCCTCGTCAACAACAGCGCTTTCTTTGTCACACTTATTTTCAATATGAAGTGCTACACCATCGTTTACCATGCCAGAGAAGTTAAAACGCATCTTTTGGCTAACGCCCTCTTTACTAAGAAGCACAGCGAAAAGTAAATCTCCAGGGACACAAAAGCGTTTGTTGTCTTCATCATGAATTGGGTTGTAGTCACCTGCGACACGTTTTGCAAAGTGGCTTGCTTGTTCGCGAGTGAACTGAAACTGGTGATTAGTGTTTGAAAAATAAGGTGTTAGAAACATAATTTTTACGTAGTAACCAAAACTGTGTGGGATTATATGCGAATATCTGCGTAGCAATGGTCCATCCAGTGAAAACTTCACCGTATCCTAACAATAAGACACTATTTCGGCGGATAAACCGTTAAAAACGCATACTTTAGCAACGCTTTTATTTGTGAAAACAATAAACAACGACCTTTTCGCTCGCCTATCTTTTAAAGTATAGCCATCAAAGTAGACTGGCGTTCATAAATAGTGCCATCAACATGTTTAATCGTATGTAAAAAGGCTCCACGCTGAACGTAGAGCCTTCAAGTCATTATCTGTTTATTCGATGAAATGCCAGTTATGCTTGGTTATTGAACACTTGGTAACAAGCTCTCTGGCATGAGCGTGTTGTGGATAGCCAGCTTAAGCAGAGTATTTGCCTGTTCAATGTCTGGAGCAAAGTAGCGATCTTTATCGTAGAACGATACTTTTTCACGCAACATTTGTTTCGCAATCTCAATACGCTCAGAGGACTTGTTTGGCGCTCTAAAGTCTAGGCCTTGTGCTGCTGAGAGGTATTCGACAGCCAGAATACCGCGAGTGTTTTCGCCCATTTCTTTCAATCTGCGAGCCGCGAATGTTGCCATTGACACGTGATCTTCTTGGTTTGCAGATGTTGGCAAGCTGTCTACTGACGCTGGGTGAGCGAGTGTTTTGTTTTCACTTGCTAACGCAGCGGAGGTAACCTGAGCAATCATGAAACCAGAGTTCACACCACCATTGTCGACTAAGAACGGTGGCAGTTTTGATAGCGCGCTATCGATAAGTAATGCCATACGACGTTCAGACAAGCTGCCGATCTCGGCAATCGCAAGTGCTAGGTTGTCGGCTGCCATTGCAACAGGCTCCGCGTGGAAGTTACCGCCAGAGATGATGTCACCATCTTCAGCAAACACCAACGGATTATCTGATACGGAATTCGCCTCTACTTGTAATACTTCCGCCGCATTGCGGATTTGCTGTAAACACGCGCCCATCACTTGAGGCTGACAGCGCAAAGAATACGGGTCTTGCACTTTTTCACAGTTAGTGTGCGAATCACCTATTTCACTCGATGTGTCTAACAAATGACGGTATGCGAGTGCTGCGTCCATCTGGCTGCGATGACCACGTACACGGTGAATGCGCGGATCGAATGGACGTCGGCTGCCGAGAGCGGCTTCAACAGACATTGCACCACAAACGGTTGCTGACGCGAAAAGGTCTTCCGCGATAAACAGGCCTTCCAATGCGAACGCTGTGGATGCCTGAGTCCCATTTAGTAGCGCTAAGCCTTCTTTTGGCGCCAGAGTGATAGGCTCTAGACCTGCGATTTTTAATGCTTCTTGCCCGGAAATGATTTTACCGTTGTGGCGAGCTTGTCCTTCTCCCAGTAATACAGTGCTCATATGGGCTAGAGGAGCTAAGTCACCTGATGCGCCAACAGAGCCCTTTTTAGGTACACAAGGGTAAACTTGTGCGTTGACTAGGTCGGTCAGCATATTAATGACTTTTAGGCGAATCCCAGAAAAGCCACGAGACAGACTATTGATTTTTAATACCATCATCAGACGAACCGTTTCATCTGACATAAACTCACCGATACCTGCCGCATGAGAAAGAACGATACTGCGTTGCAGTGTTTCTAAATCTTCTGGTGCTATTCGTGTGTTAGCCAATAGCCCAAAACCAGTGTTAATTCCGTAAACCGTTCTATCTTCCGCGATGACTCGGTCTACGACCTGTGTGCTTTCTTCAATGGCCGGAATGGCTTCAGGATCCAAAGTAAGGTTGACTGGTGAACGGCTCACTTGGCGTAGTTCGTTTAAGCTAATATGACCTGGCTTTAGCGTTAAATTTAACATCTCTTTCATCCTTACTTGAGCTTCTTCAGTTCTTCGTTGAGCATTGGCAAATCTAGCCCTTGCTCTGCTGCACATTGTTTAGCGATATCGTATCCCGCATCAGCATGACGCATGACACCAGTTGCTGGGTCGTTATGCAACACGCGGGCAATACGTTGTGAGGCATCTTCGCTGCCGTCACAGCAGATAACCATACCTGAGTGTTGCGAGAAACCCATTCCTACGCCACCACCGTGGTGCAGTGAAACCCAAGTTGCGCCGCCCGCCGTGTTGAGTAGCGCGTTTAATAATGGCCAGTCTGATACGGCGTCAGAACCGTCCATCATACCTTCGGTTTCACGGTTCGGGCTTGCTACAGAACCAGAGTCTAAGTGGTCTCGACCAATGACAACGGGCGCCTTAAGTTCGCCATTTTTCACCATTTCGTTGAATGCTTGACCAAGACGCTCACGATCTTTAAGACCAACCCAGCAAATACGCGCAGGTAAACCTTGGAACTGGATGCGCTCGCGAGCCATATCTAGCCAGTTATGTAAGTGCGGATTATCTGGAATTAGCTCTTTTACTTTTTGGTCGGTTTTATAGATGTCCTCAGGATCGCCAGAGAGAGCAGCCCAACGGAAAGGACCGATACCTTCACAGAATAGAGGACGAATGTAGGCTGGAACGAAGCCAGGAAAATCGAATGCGTTTTCTACGCCTTCTTCCAAGGCCATCTGGCGGATGTTGTTACCGTAGTCGAGTGTTGCGGCGCCGCGATTTTGCAGCTCTAACATCGCTTGAACTTGCACAGCCATGGATTTTTTCGCTGCTTTTACGACCATTGCTTCATCTTGCAAACGCATTTCCGCTGCGTGAGACATGCTCCAGCCTTGTGGTAAATAGCCATTGAGCGGGTCGTGTGCAGACGTTTGGTCTGTTACGACATCAGGCGTGATATTACGTTCTACCAGCTCAGAGAAAACGTCTGCTGCATTACCTAGTAGACCAACCGATACTGGTATGTCTGACTCTTTAATGATAGCTAGCGCTTCATCTAAAGAAGTCGCTTTCTTATCGACATAGCCTGTACGTAGGCGGTAATCGATACGTGATTCATCACACTCTACTGCAATCATGGAGAAGCCCGCCATTGTACCAGCGAGAGGTTGAGCTCCACCCATGCCACCGAGACCACCTGTTAGAATCCAACGGCCCTTTGCTTCACCGCCAAAGTGTTTTTTTGCAACAGATACGAACGTTTCGTATGTGCCTTGTACGATACCTTGCGAGCCAATGTATATCCAGCTGCCAGCGGTCATTTGGCCGTACATCATCAAGCCTTGTTTATCGAGCTCGTTGAAGTGTTCCCAGTTTGCCCAATGAGGAACGAGGTTTGAGTTTGCGATAAGCACGCGTGGGGCGTTTTTATGGGTAGGGAAAACACCAACAGGCTTGCCTGATTGAACTAAAAGCGTTTGGTCATCTTCGAGTCTTTCAAGTACTTCAACAATCTTGTCGTAACATTCCCAGTTTCGCGCTGCTCGGCCAATGCCGCCATATACAACCAGTGAATGTGGATGTTCTGCAACATCAGGATCAAGGTTGTTCATCAGCATACGAAGAGGGGCTTCGGTTAGCCAAGATTTTGCGCGCAGTTTATCTCCGTGAGGTGCACGAATTGTTCTGCTTGTATCAAGTCGTGGATCTTGTCCCTGGCGCTGTGTCATTTCAGACTCCTTTAGTTTCTCGTGATGACCAAGTACTTGCTTGGTCGTAATAATCAGTGGCATCTGGGATGCATTATGGTTTGTGCTGTTTTTCCGCCATTGCGTTGGCGATATCCCAACACAAACGGGCAGCTAATCGTGCTGTTTGACTATCGACGTCATAATTTGGGTTGTATTCGGCGATATCAGCCAGCATTAACTTATTTTTGTAATGAAGAATTCGATCTAAAAAGGGGGCAATTGTGTCGTAACTCACTCCCCGAGCTGCTGGTGCGCTGACTCCAGGTGCGGTTGCAGCAGGGAATACATCCAGATCAATAGTCAAATAGAGGTAGTCACAGTCGTCAATAAAATGCTGAAGCTGAGTTAAGTGATAACTGTGGTTTAAGTAGCAGAGCTGATTGTCCTCTACATACCAAACATTTAACGCATCTGCTTTTTCAAATAGCGCTTTAGTGTTGCTACTACGGCTTACACCAATACAAGCGTAATGAAAGTCCCAATCGTTACGTTGACAAAAATGATGAATTTGGTTGAAGGGTGTACCAGAGCTCGGTCTTATGTCGGCGAGGTTACTCTCAAATGCGCGCAAATCGAAATGCGCATCGAAATTGATAATGCCGATTTTAGGTTTCTTCTCTGGATAGTGCTCTTTAAAATACCCCGCTAAGCCGGAAAAGGAGGCCCATGCAATCTCATGCCCACCACCCAGCACGATGACTGGCGTATGGGGCAGTGCGCTTGAAATGGTTGCTGCACATAGAGCTTGGCTCTCTTCCAGTAAGTCGTCTTCACACACCACAGTACCTAAGTCATATAGTGGGGCGTCTTGGTGCCATGCTAAATTAGCGAGTGCTCGTCGGATTAAGTCTGGCGCTTTTTTCGCGCCAATGCGTCCTTTGTTTCTCGCAACGCCAGCGTCGGTAGCAAAACCGAGTAATGAGACGCCATGCGCAACGGCACTCAACTCATCTGCTTTTTGGCGTTGAACAACGTGATGAATTCGCTGACCAAGCTTGCCGTCCTCGGCATCATGACGGCCTTGCCAATGAAATAGGGGAGAGTGTAGGTCGAATTGAGACATATTATTGGCCTCCGTGTGAAATGTATTCACCATTTACTATACGACCTACCAGACGTTTTGCTCCGACTTGATAGCTTAAATCCGCAGGGCTTTCGATATCCCATATAGAGAAGTCCGCATCAAACCCTACTTTGATTTCGCCACGTGAGTTTTGATAACCCAGAGCTTTGGCTGCATGTTGCGTTACACCACGCAGTGCTTCTTGCGGTGTAAGGCGAAATAGCGTGCACGCCATATTCAGCATGAGTGTGAGATCAGAAAATGGTGATGTACCTGGGTTGACGTCCGTAGCAATTGCCATCGGCACGTTATGCTCTCTCAACAACTCAATCGGTGGTAACTGAGTTTCTCTTAGAAAATAAAAAGCGCCAGGCAATAGAGTGGCGACGGTGTTTGATCGAGCAAGTGCTTTAACACCTTGCTCATCTAAAAACTCGATGTGATCCGCTGACAGACCGTTGTATTGCGCAGTGAGAGCTGTACCACCGAGATTAGAAAGTTGCTCAGTATGCCCTTTAACCTTTAAGCCGTGGCGTTTTGCAGCTACAAACACTTTTTCTGTTTGTTCAAGATTGAAACCAATCGATTCACAAAAAACATCGACACTCGTAGCTAATTCTTCCTTTGCGACAACAGGGATTATGTCCTGACAAATGTGCTCAATATAATCATCTGCACGACCTTGGAACTCTGGCGGAATGGCGTGAGCGGCGAGAAGTGTAGTCGTGATTTTAACTTTGCGCTCTTGTTCAAGCATTTTGGCTGCACGGAGCATTTTTACTTCATCATTCAGTGTCAATCCGTAGCCTGATTTCACTTCGACAGAAGTGACGCCGCTCGCGAGTAGCCCGTCTAAACGTGGCAACGCTAACTCAACTAACTGCGCTTCGGTTGCTGAACGCGTCGCATGCACCGTTGAAAGTATCCCACCGCCTTGTTTGGAAATTTCTTGATATGGCACGCCGCTTAAGCGCATTTCAAATTCGTTGGCACGATTGCCCGCGTAAATAAGATGAGTGTGGCAGTCGATCAAACCTGGCAGAACTAACTTGCCTTGAAGGTCGATACTCTGAGCGTAATGTTGGGCAGACAGCAGAGACTCGGTTTGCGGTTCGTCTTCACCAATTGCACAGGTGCTGATCGCAACGATTTTTCCAGATTGAATGCCAATACGAGCAGGAGACGTTGGCAGATAACCGCGCTCTCCCGACTGCATGGTGACCAGACGTGCGTTTTCAATCAGCAAATCCATGTTTGTGTCCCTGTGTTTATTTGTATCATTAAATGTATATACAAATAAATAGAGCAAAATAAGAACACTGACAAGATTGATGTTGCTAAAATGTGATCAAAACGTAGATCTAGAGGACCAATCTTGCCCTTAAATGAGCACTTTTGAGCTCAGCTTATATTTGTTACCAGGGTGATAAAGTAGGGCGGTACTGACTAACTTATCTTGGCTCCACGTTCTGCGATTCAAGAGAAGGCAAGGCTCATTGGCTTGCATTTTTAAGTCTTGCTTAATACGGCTTTCAGGCACAATTGCCTCTACAGTATGTTCTATCGCGCTGAGTGGGCAATTATCTGACAGGTATTGATTTGGAGTGATTTGTGTGAAGTCTTGATTTAAATAACTCGGGGCATATTGGCTATTCACCCAGCGGAGCTCCAATTGAATCGGCGTTTGGTCTTCATAGTGAATAATTTCACTGTAAAACACTGTCGTGCCTAGCATAACGCCGAGTTTTATCGCAATGTTGTCATCTGCTTTTATGGCAATCTGTTTGAGCACTTTACTGCCATACTTTCGCCCTCTATCGCTGACTTCTTCGGCAATGTTTCGAATGTCTAGCAGGGGAGATTCTGACTTTTCACCAGGATCACACACGAACGTGCCTAAGCGTGGGCGACGTTGTAATCGGCCCTCATTTACTAAATCCCGAATTGCTTTGTTCACTGTCATTCTACTGACACCAAATTGCTCGGTAAGCTCAATCTCGGTGGCGATGCGATGACCAACTACCCACTCTCCAGCATCAATTTTATCCAGGATAAATTGTTTAATTTGAATGTAGAGTGGTGCAGACATAATGATTTCCCTTTATTTGACTATACAAATACTGCTTAATTTAGGTACAAATTGCAAACATTTCTCGACGAATGTACCGCTTAGTGACCGAACAATCCTATTGCAGAGCTGAATGACTCTTGCTGTTGAGCATTATTTGGATTGATGATTGAATTCAAACATTTTCTTGTGGTCTATTGCTTGCACAGCAGAAAACAATTGTGTAAACAAACGATTATTAGAAGAAAAGTCGTTAAAAAAGGAAAAGTATGTTTAAAAAATTGAAAGCATCACTGGGGATCGGCTCTGCAAAAGTAGATACCATTTTGGACGAAATGAGCGTGTTTCAAGGAGCGACGCTGAAAGGGCATGTTCATGTCAAAGGCGGAGACGTCGAACAACAAATTGATGCTATTACGATTAAATTGAACACGGAAATGAAAGTCGAAGTGGATGATAGCGTAAGTTATCAAACCTTCACTATCGATCAATTGAAAGCAGTTGACCCTTTTGTGATTCAACCTAATGAAGAAAAGCAGGTTCCGTTTGAGCTAAAACTGCATGACGAAACACCAATTACTGCGGTTAGCGCACTTAAGAATCAATGTCATGTTTGGGTCGAGACGACGTTAGATATTGATTTTGCAATTGATCCGCGTGACCGTGACTATATTGAAGTGAAACCACTACCAGTAGCATCTCGGGTTATTCAAGCGATCGAGCAAGCTGGCTTCACTATGGTTAAAGCCGATGTTGAAAAAGGCTTTTTGCGCGGTGGCTCGTTTGCCTCTCGCTCTGGTATTTATCAAGAGCTAGAGTTCCGTAACAGCGGCTTTATCTCATCAAAAGAAATTGAGCTCTCTTTTATTCTGGAAGGGCAGGTCATGCATTGTTTGGCAGAGATTGACCGTTCGCTCAGCTTGGCTGGTGACCAATATCGCTCGTTTACGTTGCCGATCAATGCAACCGATGCTCAAGTCGCAGCCGCAGTTGCACCAACGCTAAATCTATAGCTCTCATCACCTTGATGAAAATATGTACCGATATCCTATTGTGAAAGCGATATCGGTACTGTTATCCATGTTTCTTGCGTTCTCTACGGCTAAAAACTCAAGCGCTGAATTTTCCATTAGATATCGATAGCCCAATACCAGTTCATTAGAGGCATCAGCAAACTCTGTGGGTCCTTCTGTTGACCCTTGATACCAATGATATTCCAACATCAGGTGATGGTTATCTTCTAAGGCATAACGGTACCCACCCGCAATGGCAATCGTATTATGTCGATAGGGCAGATCGAGCAAGGCACGGTCATCCGAGCGAAAAGTCATGCCAATCATCGAATAAAATGCATGAGCATCACTTAAGTAGCTGTAGTTTAATTGGAAGCCTTGCTCGAAACTGCTACCTTGAAAAGTGCCGTGAGCCACATCGTTAAAATACAAACTGCCGCCAATCGATAGGCCGTGATGTTCATTTTGGAACACTTGATACTGTAAGTAAGTAGATAGGTTATTGGCCAGTGTTTGTCCTTCGAAATCATCTTCAAGCACATCATATTGCGGCATTGAAATGTAAAAACGATCTCTGTCTACTTTATCCCGCCCATTTTGTCCGATACCGAAAAGTTTATGGAAGCTTTTCGTCAGTCCATCTAAATGGTTGTCAGCGGCAAAGACCCATCGATAGTTGAGCTCCAACTGCCAACGGTTGCTGACTTGCCATTTGCTGCCTAATTCGATTTGATTGTGGTAATAATCCAGTGCGTATTCATCAGTATGAGCCCAAACACTTGCCACGGTTCCTGAACCATAGGCTTCGACAAAACCATAGGGCAGACTATGTCCTGAACGCAGTATGTTGGTGTGACTAACCACTTGCATTGGGGATTGTGCGTAAGAACGCAGCGGGCCATATAAGTCATTTGATGCGAAGGCTTGCAAAGAACATATCGAGGTGCTTAGAAGCACCATAAAGCGCGATTTGAAATAGACCATGATGAATACCTACATACAAACTACTCTATAAAACAACTATATACCTAAATCGCACGTTGAGCTCTCGCCCAGCGTGTTAGGCTTTGTATCGGTTCACACGTAATAGGGGATATTGTAATTTGTTGTGTAAGTTCATTGAGGGGCAATTCCATTCATCAGCTATGCGGTCTCTTAAAAAAGCATGATCAGATTGTCGTGACGGGTCTGCGGTTAAGTTCTTATGACAAAACAAAATCGCGCTTTGCATTCTAAATGTGAGCTAGGTACAATCCCATTTTCGATAACGGTCCGGTATTCGTGTTACCGAGAGGCCTTTATTGACTCTCAACTATTTTCAACAAATAGCTTCTAATTTGAATAACATGTGTTGCTTGGTGTGCAACACCACTGTAAAGGACATAGCATGCCTATTATTACTCTTCCTGACGGCAGTCAGCGTCAATTTGACAACCCAGTTTCTACTATGGAAGTTGCGCAATCGATCGGTCCTGGTCTTGCAAAAGCAACTATCGCTGGTCGTGTAAACGGTAACCGCGTTGATGCGTGTGATCTAATTGAAGAAGACGCAAGCCTTGAAATCATCACAGTTAAAGATGAAGTAGACGGTCTAGAAATCGTTCGTCACTCTTGTGCTCACCTTCTTGGTCACGCTCTTAAGCAGCTTTACCCTCAAGCTAAAATGGCGATCGGTCCAACCATCGACAATGGCTTCTACTACGATATCGACTTAGACGAATCTCTAACGCAAGAAGATCTTGAAAAGATTGAAAAGCGTATGAAAGAGCTAGCGAAAACCAAGTACGAAGTGGTTAAGAAAAAAGTAAGCTGGCAGGAAGCGCGTGATACGTTTGAATCACGTGGCGAACCATACAAAGTGGAAATCCTAGACGAAAACGTATCTCGTGATGATCGTCCAGGCCTTTACCACCATGAAGAATACATCGACATGTGTCGTGGTCCTCACGTTCCTAACATGAGCTTCTGTCAACACTTCACTTTGCTGAATGTTGCAGGTGCTTACTGGCGTGGTAACAGCGACAACAAAATGCTTCAACGTATCTACGGTACGGCTTTCCACGACAAGAAAGCACTGAAAGCGCACCTAACTCGCCTAGAAGAAGCGGCGAAGCGTGATCACCGTAAGATTGGTAAGCAACTCGACCTATTCCACATGCAGCAAGAAGCACCGGGTATGGTGTTCTGGCATCACAATGGTTGGTCTATCTTCCGTGATCTAGAAGTATTCATCCGCGCTAAGCTAGATGAGTACGGTTACCAAGAAGTGAAAGGTCCACTTATGATGGACCGTGTTCTTTGGGAACGCTCTGGGCACTGGGACAAATACGCTGATGCAATGTTCACAACTTCTTCTGAGAACCGTGAATACGCGATTAAGCCAATGAACTGTCCAGGTCACGTACAGATCTTCAACCAAGGTCTAAAATCGTACCGCGACTTACCGCTACGTATGGCTGAGTTTGGCTCATGTCACCGTAACGAACCATCTGGTGCACTACACGGTATTATGCGTGTACGTGGCTTTACTCAGGATGACGCTCACATTTTCTGTACTGAGAGCCAAATTCAAGAAGAAGTAACAAACTGTATCAAGATGGTGTACGATACGTACCAAACATTTGGTTTCGACAACATCGTAGTGAAACTGTCTACTCGTCCAGAGAAACGTGTAGGTTCAGATGAAATCTGGGATCAATCTGAAGAAGCATTGAAGCAGTCTCTTGAATCGATGGATATTCCATACGAAATTCAAGAAGGCGAGGGTGCGTTCTACGGTCCTAAGATTGAATTCACACTATACGATTGTCTAGACCGTGCGTGGCAGTGTGGTACTGTCCAGCTAGACTTCAACCTACCAGGTCGCTTAGGTGCAACTTATGTAGGTGAAAACAATGAACGTCTTGTACCGGTAATGATTCACCGTGCGATTCTAGGTTCACTAGAGCGCTTCATCGGTATCCTTATCGAAGAATATGCTGGTTTCTTCCCAACTTGGTTGGCGCCAGAACAAGCAGTTCTTATGAACATTACTGATAAACAGTCAGGTTATGTTCAAGAAATAGTACAAAAACTACAAAAAAGTGGAATTAGAGCTAAAGCGGACTTGAGAAATGAGAAGATTGGCTTTAAAATCCGCGAACATACTTTGAAGCGTGTACCGTATATGCTTGTTGTTGGTGACCAAGAAATGGAAGCTGGCGAAATTGCAGTGCGTACTCGTAAAGGTAAAGATCTTGGTAAATTTAAAGTGGATGATTTTATTGCATACATCCAAGACGAGATCTCTAGCCGTAAGCTCAATCTGGAGGAATAAGCTATTAAAGGCGGAAGACGTGGCCAACAGCCGGTAAAACAAAACCCGCACCGTATCAACGGTGAAATTCGTGGTATTCGTGAAGTTCGACTAACAGGCGCTGATGGTGAATCAGTTGGTGTTGTATCGATTCAAGAAGCCATTGCAGCTGCTGAAGAAGCTGGTATGGATCTCGTTGAGATCAGTCCTAACGCCGAGCCACCTGTTTGTCGTGTGATGGACTATGGTAAGTTCCTCTTCGAGAAGAGCAAAACTGCTAAAGAGCAGAAGAAGAAGCAAAAGCAGGTCCAGATCAAGGAAGTAAAATTCCGTCCTGGAACTGATATTGGAGACTATCAGGTAAAACTACGCAACCTGACGCGTTTCCTTGAAGAAGGCAACAAAGTGAAAGTAACAATTCGCTTCCGTGGCCGAGAGATGGCACACCAAGACATCGGTGTTGACGTTCTAAATCGTCTTAAGGAAGATACTGCAGAAATTGCTGTAGTTGAATCTTTCCCTAAGAAGATTGAAGGTCGCCAGATGATCATGGTGCTAGCCCCTAAAAAGAAGTAATTAACGGCTCATCAAGTAATTAAAACCTAGCCGCTTTCCTTTCGATAAAGGCATAACGGCTAGGTTTTGTTCGCCCTAATTACGTTGTTTATTAAACCTACTCAATGCGGAGTTATTCATCATGCCTAAGATGAAAACCAACAAAGGTGCTGCTAAGCGTTTTAAGAAAACTGCTGGTGGTATTAAGTACAAGCACGCTACAAAACGTCACATCCTGACTAAGCGTACTACTAAGAACAAGCGTCAACTACGTCCGAATGCAATCCTTCCAAAATGTGAAGTGGCTGCAGTAATCCGTATGTTGCCATACGCTTAATTCTTTTTAGTTATCAATCGTTTAGTTTAGGAGAAGCATAATGCCTCGCGTAAAACGTGGTGTACAAGCTCGTGCACGTCATAAGAAAGTTCTAAAACAAGCTAAAGGTTACTACGGTGCGCGTTCACGTGTTTACCGCGTAGCTTTCCAAGCAGTTACTAAAGCTGGTCAATACGCTTACCGTGACCGTCGCGCTAAGAAACGTCAATTCCGTCAACTATGGATTGCACGTATCAATGCGGCATCTCGTCAAAATGGTCTATCTTACAGCCGTTTCATCAATGGTCTTAAGAAAGCATCTATCGAGATCGACCGTAAGATCCTTGCGGACATCGCAGTATTCGACAAAGCTGCATTTGCAGTTCTAGTTGAAAAAGCGAAAGCTGCTCTTTAATTAGCAGTTTAGGATTAAGAGAAGGAGAGCATTAGCTCTCCTTTTTTATTGCTAAAATTTATACCCAAATGACTTTTAGCTTGGCTATTTAGAGTATTGTTTATCAGTCTTCTCAATTTATTGGTTAGCATCTTATGTTAGTTATAAGGTAGCTTGGGTATAAATTTTTACGTTTATAAGGGATTAAAAATGATCTACACAACGACCGAAAGCATTCCTGGCAAGCAGATCTCTGAAATCAGAGGGGTTGTAACTGGTAATGTTGTTCAATCAAAGCATATTGGCCGTGACCTCATGGCGGGTATCAAGAGCATTGTTGGCGGCGAAATTCGTGGTTACACGGAAATGATGACCGACGCGCGTGATATTGCTATACAGCGCATGGTGGCGGACGCTGAATCTAAAGGTGCCGATGCAATTGTAGGGATTCGATTTACCACAAGCTCAATCGTAGATGGTTCTTCGGAAATTTTGGCATTTGGTACTGCAGTGAAACTAGCGGACTAGTCTACTTGAATAGCATTGCAAAAATGCTAATAGAGAGCGGTGAATTATTATGCATTTACCGTTCTGTTCCTTTTAGGTTAATTATTCTAGATTTTTGCAGAGCGAATAGATTTATATTCTCAACTTTACGTTACTATTAAAATTAATCACGATAATTTAGAGTGATTGCTTTACTTTTATTTTGCATATTATTTTATACTTATAATGAAATTGAATTCATATTGAATTTTTCATTTGTTGTGTGAATTCTCCTTTCAGTATATCAATTCATGTTTTTCTTATAAAAATATGAACTTATACCTTGCCAAGCGGTTCTAAATTGTTACAAATACTATACAGCTGTAACATTGCCAAAAGGAATTGTAGATGAGAGATCTGACTCCCGAATACTTGCTAGCCGCATTACGCCAAGCGATTAAAACAAAAGGGCTAACATATCGAGAGCTATCTGAGAAAATGGGTATGCCACTATCTACCTTTAAGAGACATCTTACAAGCACGAATCTCGCTTTAGATAAGTTGCTGGAATATTGTAGAGCGGTTGATTGCACGTTAGATGAACTACAAAAGCTCGCAAATCAATTGCAAGGTGAAGACGAGGATTACTTTAGTCGTACGCAGGATGAGGTATTCTTTCAATTCCCTCACCTTTACGACTTTTATCGTGAATTGAGAATGCTTCGAGGTAAAGACGGTTATTCTATTTTAAAGAAAAAGTATGACTTGTCTGAGCAGAGCATGTCTGATTACTTAAAAGCATTAGAGTTGTTGGATCTCGTTTACGTTGATGAAGATAAAAATATAACGCTGCACGGGCCTTTATATTATAGCTATGCAGAGAACTCCAAGCTCAACGACAAATATACCGAAATCATAAAAGAGCAGACGACTACCCACGATAAGTGTGTTCGCGTTGCTTTGGCGCGTATGAAAATTACTGAAGAACAGCTTTTGTTACTGGAAGATCAAGTTGCAAAGACCGTCATTGATTTTCATTCCAAAAATGTTGTAGCAGAGAACTTTAATGTCTCTGATTTTACTAATATTGTTCTACTTGCTGGGCCACATCAGCCAGTCACATTCTCTGACGGAATTATTGAGACAGAGGGGCGATTTATTGATGATATTCGTTATGCCATCGCAGCTGCAGGTGATAAGCCAAGCCTATCTATATAGATTTTGAGCCTTTTTTGAAGAGAGTTTCTGAAAGGGCGTTGCAAAAGAAAAAGCCTAAGACAGCAAATACTTTGTAAGTAGGGCATTCAGCGGTGTTTGCTCTTAATTCAGACTTAAAGTGTGTTGGGCTTATTTCGAATAATACCTGTTCAGCATCTACTTTCGTTATTTTTAACATGCTGATTTCCTTCGTTGTTCCTCCCAAAGCCTCTCTCGCTTCCTCTACAAAGAAACCATTCTCGTTGAACCAAGCATCCTGTAGCTACTTGGGTATGCATAATTGGTAGCTATTTATCTTCTAATTATAAATTCATACTTGAAATGTTTGTTTTTTGATCTATTATGACGAAGTGTCATTTATGACGGTTCGTCAACTTTAGTTGCGTTCCTGTATTAAAGAATCGTGTTACAATTATTGGGAGTGTGTTGGTATACGGATCAAAGGATTATGTTTAACTTTCGCTGTAAAAAATATAGCAAGCAAGACGGATGTCGTGTGTCTTCAGGGCTAACAAAAAAGCAACAGGCGATTGCTGATCGTGAGATAGAGCTTATTCAATTGGCTAAGTCTTTAGTTCAAGAGCAAGGCTTTGCCAACTTAACGATGGACAAGCTTACAGCGTCAAGCCCTTATTCTAAAGGGACGATCTACAATCATTTTTGCAGCAAAGAAGATGTGATTCTTGCGCTTTGTATTCATTCGCTGAAAAGCGAAGCAATATTTTTCGAACGTACCGCCAAATTTAATGGCAATACCAGAGAAAAAATCATTGCGATGCATGTAGGTTATCGTATTTACGCTCGTATGGAGCCAGTACTATCAACTTGTGCGATTGTTGCAAAGACGCCTTGGGTTTTAGAGAAGGCTTCGCCTAAACGTGTGAATGAACTGAATAACTTGGAAGAACAAGTAATAGATGGTGCTGATGCGCTGGTGAACAATGCGGTAGAATGTGGTGATCTTAAGTTTTCTCCCGCAATTGGTTCTGATGCTATTGTATTCGCCAACTGGTCTATTGCATTCGGTTCAAACGCTTTGGCGCAAAATGCATCGAACAGTCGATGTATTCAGCGAATTCAAGACCCATTCTCAGTACTGCACAACGCGAATATGTTACTTGATGGTTTAGGTTGGTCGCCTTTATCTACAGAATGGGACTACCGTAAAACCTGGCGTCGAGTGGAGCAGGAGTTATTTAGTGAAGAGCTTGCTTATTTAGAGTCAGTGAATCGCTAATAAACTGGAAAGGCCAATCTGACGTTATGGTTGGCTTTTTTATCGCACTATTGTGACGAATCGTCATTAAATCTCGAAGGTTGGCGTTCAGCCAATGATCACGAGAAGCATAGGAAGTTACTAAAAACTAACTTATGTAGCCAAATTCATTCGATCTAAAGTTTGCATGTCGAGTTTGTCTGGTTATTTACAGCATTTGCTGTTTTTTTAGTTTTTAAATTTGACGAAACGTCACAAAAGGAGAGTGTGATGCCACATCACAACGTTCAACAATACGCCCGTTCAGGGTGGGGTAAGCTACCAACGAATTACAGTGTATTGGTGATGCTTGCTACCGTTTTATTGATTGTCATAGCAACTATTGGAGGAAAAAATCTTTACTTTAGAGGAGATTACGACATCTTCTTTGATGGAACAAATGAGCAGTTACTTGCGTTTGATGAAATTCAAACCACCTTTGCAAAATCTGACAGTCTTGCTTTGGTTATAGCGCCAAAGAGCGGCACTGTTTTTACTCCTAGCACATTATCTCTTATTCAGCAGATCACTGACGAGGCGTGGCAAGTTCCATACTCGACCCGCGTTGATTCCCTCGCCAACTACCAGCATACCGAAGCGTTTGAAGATGATCTTCTTGTCGAAGATTTACTGTATAGCGAATATGAATTGACACCTCAACGAATAGAGAAAGTCAAAAGTATTGCGTTGAGTGAGCCGGTTTTGAAAAGTTCACTGATTTCTGAAAAAGGAGATGTCACGGTCGTAAACATTACGGTCCAACTCCCTGAAATAGATAAAACTGCTGAAGTACAAGAGGTGGTTGCTTACATAAACGGAATGATTGAGCGTTATCAGCAAGTGCACCCAGACACGGAATTCCACAAGGCTGGTATTATTGCAATGAACTACGCGTTTATGACCGCAGCCCAAGATGATAGCGCAACATTAGTGCCAACTATGTTACTAGTGATATTGGTGTTTCTGACCATCATGTTGCGCTCATTGCTTAGCGTCATCGCGACACTCATCGTTATTATCGGCTCGGTTATGGTTACAATGGGCTTGTCAGGATGGGCTGGTATGTTCTTAAGCACGGCGACCGTTAATGTGCCTACCTTGGTGATGACGCTTGCCGTCGCAGACTGTGTACACATCATCGCGACAATGCGTCAGTCTATGCAAAACGGCTTTAGTAAAGCCCACTCTATTGAGCGAAGTATTGGGCTCAATTTCATGCCTATCTTGATTACCTCCATTACCACCGCGATCGGCTTTTTAATGATGAATATGTCGGATTCTCCAATCCTGAGAGATTTCGGCAACCTATCAGCCCTTGGCGTCATGGTTGCTTGTTTCCTTTCCATCACGTTACTTCCCGCCTTGCTTAATATCCTTCCGGTTACGGTGAAGTCGGATACTTCTGATGAAAGAAAGCACTTTATGGATCATTTAGGAGATTTCGTGGTGTCAAAGCGACATGCGTTATTGCCGTTGTCGGTGCTTGTTATTGTCGCGAGTGCGAGCTTGATTCCGCTGAACAAAGTCAATGATGAATCCGTCGAGTACTTTGGCCATAGCAATGAATTTCGCCGAGCGGCTGATTTTATGGAAGAGCGAATCAGTGGCATGGCGAACATCAGTATCGCGATAAAAACTAACGAATCGCAGGGCATTGCCGATCCTAATTTTCTCAATTCCGTGGGTAAATTTACTGACTGGCTAAGGTTGCAGCCAGAAACGGACCATGTTGCGACCTTGAGCGATGTTTATAAGCGCCTAAACAAGAACATGCATGGAGATGATCAGGCTTATTACTCGCTCCCTCAAGACAGAGAATTAGCGGCTCAATATCTGCTGCTTTATGAAATGTCACTACCGTATGGTTTAGATTTGAACAACCAAATCAATGTAGATAAGTCGTCGAACAAGATGGTTCTCACCGTGGAGAACTTGGGCAGCGTCGAGCTTGTTGATTTGGAAAATCGTATTTACCAATGGTTTAACGAAAACGCGCCTCAATATGATGTTGTTGCGTCTAGTCCTTCACTGATGTTTGCGCATATTGGTGAAACGAATATGGCTAGCATGCTGTCAACCTTGCCCATTACTCTTGTCTTAATCTCTGCATTACTGATCTTTGCCTTGCGTTCGTTCAAGCTTGGCTTAATTAGTCTTGTCCCGAATATTGCTCCTGCGCTTATTGGTTTTGGTATTTGGGCGCTGGTTTCTGGCGAGATTAACTTGGGATTGTCTGTCGTTGTGACATTAACGCTTGGTGTTGTTGTTGATGACGCCGTTCACTTTCTTTCTAAATATCAACACGCTCGTAAAGATGGCCACAGTGCGGAGCAAGCGGTTCGCTACGCCTTTCGTACCGTGGGGCGCGCACTTTGGATTACGACGGTCGTGCTTGTTGCTGGTTTCTCTGTTCTGGCGATGTCGAGCTTCCGCTTAAATGCCGATATGGGACAGTTGAGTGCCATTGTTATCTTCATTGCTCTTGTTGTGGATTTCATCTTTCTACCGACTCTACTGATGTTGTTTGACAAAGGCGTTTACGACGAGGTGGAGCGCCGAAATAAGCTTAAATCAACTGACTCTCAAACCAAGACTGTTACTCAGTCATAACGAATTAAAGGATTGAACATGAATTTAGTAAAAAATGCCTTAAAAGTATCAGTACTTTCTGTCTCGCTTATTATGAGTCATGCGGTGTTGGCGGATGAAGCCAAAGGACTAGAAATTGCCCAAGAGCGCAAAGCCCGTGATGAAGGGTGGGGGGATTCTGTTGCTACGATGCAAATGATTCTGCGAAACGCGCAAGGAGAAAGCAGCACACGTTTAATGCGCTTACAATCACTCGAAGTTGATGGCGATGGTGACAAAGGGCTCACGATATTTGATGAACCGAGAGATGTAAAAGGCACGGCGTTTCTTAACCATTCTCATACGGTGGGTGCCGATGACCAATGGCTTTACCTTCCTGCACTGAAACGTGTGAAACGTATTTCCTCGCGTAACAAATCAGGTCCTTTTATGGGCAGTGAATTCGCGTATGAGGATCTCAGTTCCTTTGAGATTGAAAAATACCGTTTCAACTACCTAAAAGATGACAGCATAAACGGGCAAGATGTTTTCGTCGTAGAGCAAATTCCGACCGATAAGAACTCAGGTTATACCAAGCAAACGGTATGGTTAGATAAAGCGCATTATCGTCCACTTAAAGTTGAGTTTTACGACCGCAAAGGCTCTTTGTTAAAAACGCTTTCTTTTTCCGATTACAAGCAATATCTCAACCAATATTGGCGAGCGCACACTATGGCGATGACAAACCATCAAACAGGAAAAAGTACTGAGCTAACGACTAGCGAAATGCGTTTTAACACTGGATTACAAGACAATGACTTTCATAAGAATGTGTTGAAGCGAGTGAGGTAGTGGAGGAAAAATGAAGCGATTAAATGCTGGGTTGTTGCTTAGTGCAGCAGCTTTTTTTTACTCGATGCCTCTGACTGCCGTCGAGCTCGCAGGACAAGTCAATATTGAGCATCGTCAGTTTTTTGAAACGGGCTCTCAGGGTCAGAGCAAAGCGCAAACGTCATTGGTTTTGCAGCCAGAATTTTACTGGGAGATGCAAAATGGTGATGCAAACTTTACTTTCACACCTTTCTATCGTCTGGATGGTCTAGACGATGAGCGAAGTCATGGTGACATACGAGAGGCACTTTATCTGACTTATTGGGATGATTATGAGCTTCGAGTTGGGATTAGTAAGGTCTTTTGGGGAGTGACTGAATCAGCCCATTTAGTTGATGTAGTAAACCAAAAAGATGCCATTGAAGCCGTCGATGGTGAAGATAAACTCGGTCAGCCGATGTTACATTTTACCTCTTTCAAAGACTGGGGCACCGTCCACGCAATGTTGTTACCTTACTTTAGGGAACGAACGTTTGCGGGTACAGATGGCCGCTTTAGAACCGACCCCGTTGTCTCTGATGATGCTATCTATGAGTCAAGCAGAGAAGAGAAGCACGTAGATGTGGCTTTTCGATATTCGAAAATGCTTGGCGATTGGGACGTAGGCCTGAGCTATTTATATGGAACAAACCGGGATCCTTACTTTCGTTTTGAGTACGGAGAATTAAAGCCTTACTACGCTCTGATGAGTCATGTCGGTCTGGATGTGCAAGGAATCGTTGGCGATTGGTTATGGAAACTGGAAAGTATTTATCGAGATAGTGCTGATAATCATGTCGGTCTTGTGACGGGCTTTGAGTATACCTTCGTCGGTGCATTTGACACGGTTTGGGATGTGGGGGTTATTGGTGAGTACCTCTATGACAGTCGTGGGAACAACGCACAAACTATCGGTCAAAATGATGTGTTTGCAGGTATTCGTTGGGCGCTCAATGATGAGGACGGAACGGAAGTATTGACGGGAATTACGAAGGATTTAGATAACGATGATGTTTACAATGCTAAGTTAGAAGCATCGAGCCGAATATCGAATCACGTTAAGTGGCAAATTGATGCTTGGTTGTTTAAAAATGAAACACCAAATGATTTGCTCTACTTCGCTAGAGATGACGATTTTATCGAGCTATCTATTCAATACTATTTCTAAAACAAAAGGGCACAACTAAACGGCAGATTAACTAAAGATGACATTTTTGACGTTTTTGTGCTCTTTTTATTCAATAACCTCTTCTTTTCGTAATTCAATTTGGCATTGGTGCCCGGTTTGGCTACTATGTACAGCTATCAAAAAACCAATCACTCCCTTATGGACACTACCTACAGGTAGATGAGGAAACGATGCAACATCTAGAAGAGATCATTGCTAGCGCGAGCACTGCAATTGAAGCTGCCGAATCGCTAGTCGCACTTGATGAAGTGCGTGTTCAGTATCTGGGTAAAAAAGGTGAGCTAACTGCTCAACTTCAAAGCCTAGGCAAACTACCACCAGAAGAACGCCGTGAAGCTGGTCAAGAGATCAACAAAGCGAAAGGCGTAGTTCAGCAAGCTATCGCAGCTCGTAAAGATGCACTACAACGTGCTGAGCTTGAAGCGAAACTAGCAGCAGAAACAATCGACGTAACACTACCAGGTCGTCGTATTGAAAACGGTGGTTTACACCCAGTAACTCGTACTGTAGAGCGTATTGAGAAGTTCTTTGGCGAACTTGGTTTTAACACCGAGGCTGGCCCAGAGATCGAAGATGCATTCCACAACTTCGATGCGCTAAACATCGCAGCTGATCACCCAGCGCGTACTGACCACGATACTTTCTTCTTCAACCCAGACTTGATGCTTCGTACTCATACGTCAGGCGTACAGATCCGTACGATGGAAAATGGTAAACCACCATTCCGTTTCATCGCACCAGGCCGTGTATACCGTAACGACTACGACCAAACGCACACGCCAATGTTCCACCAAGTGGAAGGCATGCTGGTTGATGAGAACGTAAACTTTGCTCAGCTGAAAGGCATCCTGCACGATTTCCTATGTAACTTCTTCGAAGAAGAAGTAGAAGTACGTTTCCGTCCATCTTACTTCCCATTCACTGAGCCTTCAGCTGAAGTAGACGTGAAAGGCAAAAACGGTAAATGGTTAGAAGTGCTAGGCTGCGGTATGGTTCACCCGAACGTGCTACGTAGCGTAGGTATCGATCCTGAAAAATACTCTGGTTTCGCATTCGGTATGGGTGTTGAGCGTCTAACAATGCTTCGTTACGGCGTGAACGACCTACGTGCGTTCTTCGAGAACGATCTTCGTTTCCTAAAACAGTTCAAGTAATCCAGAGGGTTCATCAACATGAAATTCAGCGAATCATGGCTTCGTGAGTGGGTAAACCCTGCGGTTACTACTGACGAGCTAACTCACCAAATTACAATGGCCGGTCTAGAGGTAGACGACGTTCTTCCTGTTGCTGGTTCTTTTACTGGCGTTAAAGTCGGTCACGTTGTTGAATGTGGTCAACATCCAGATGCAGACAAACTGCGCGTAACTAAAGTTGACGTGGGTGAAGAAGAGCTTCTAGACATTGTTTGTGGCGCACCTAACTGTCGCCAAGGTTTGAAAGTAGCAGTAGCAACAGTTGGTGCTGTTCTTCCAGGTGATTTTAAAATCAAAAAAGCGAAACTACGTGGCCAGCCATCTCACGGCATGCTTTGTTCGTTCACTGAACTAGGTATCGACGTTGAGTCAGACGGCATCATGGAACTAGCAGAAGACGCAGTAATCGGTACTGATTTCCGTGAATTCCTAGGTCTAGACGACGTAACAGTAGACGTAGACCTAACAGCAAACCGCGCTGACTGTTTCAGCATTCGTGGTCTAGCTCGTGAAGTTGGCGTACTAAACCGTGCTGACGTGACTGAGCCATCAGTAGAAGCAGTTGCCCCTTCAATCGACGATAAAGTGTCTATCGAAGTGAAAGCTCCTGCTGCGTGTCCTCGTTACCTAGGTCGTGTTATTAAGAACGTAAACGTTCAAGCTGAAACACCACTATGGATGCAAGAGAAACTGCGTCGTTGTGGTATTCGCTCTATCGACCCTGTAGTAGACATCACTAACTACGTTCTTCTAGAGCAAGGCCAACCAATGCACGCATTCGATCTAGCGAAGATCGAAGGTGGCATCGTAGTTCGTATGGCTGAGCAAGGTGAGAAGCTAACGCTTCTTGACGGCAACGAAGCAGAACTAAACGCAGATACACTAGTAGTTGCTGACCATAACAAAGCACTTGCAATCGCAGGTATCTTTGGTGGTGAAGAGTCTGGTGTAACAACTGAGACTAAAGACGTTCTACTAGAGTGTGCATTCTTTGCACCTGACCACATCCGTGGTCGCGCACGCAGCTACGGTCTGCACACTGACTCTTCAATGCGTTTTGAGCGTGGTGTGGATTACGCACTACAAGTGAGCGCAATGGAGCGTGCAACACAGCTTCTTGTTGAAATTTGTGGCGGTGAAGTAGCACCTGTTGTTGCAGTAGAGTCTGAAGCAGACTTACCTAAGCCAAACAAAGTTGCTCTACGTCGTACTAAGCTAGACAACCTGCTAGGTCACCACATTGCAGATAGCGACGTAGTAGAAATCCTAGAGCGTCTAGGTTTGACGGTTGAAGCTTCAGAAGAAGGTTGGATGGCAGTAGCGCCAACATGGCGTTTCGATATCGCTATCGAGCAAGACCTGATTGAAGAAGTTGGCCGTATCTACGGTTATGACAACATTCCTAACCAACACCCAGCAGCAGCACTTAAGATGCACAACCACGTTGAAGCGGATCTTCCACTGAAACGCGTTCGTGATCTTCTTGTTGATCGTGGTTACCACGAAGCAATTACATACAGCTTCGTTGAGCCTGAGCAACAAAAGCTAGTTGTACCTGGTGTTGAGCCTCTAGTGCTTCCAAACCCAATTTCTGCAGACATGTCAGCAATGCGTCTTGGTCTTATCCAAGGTCTGCTGAACACGGTTGTTCACAACCAGAAGCGTCAACAGCCACGCGTTCGTCTATTCGAATACGGCCTACGTTTCATCCCATGTGAAACTGCAGAAAACGGCATGCGCCAAGAGCCTATGCTTGCAGGTGTTATTGCTGGTACTCGCGGTGAAGAACATTGGGATATCGAAACTAACACGGTTGATTTCTTCGACCTTAAGGGCGATCTAGAAGCGATTCTAGAGCTATCTGCGAACGAAAAAGCGTACTCTTTCGCTGCACTGTCACCTGAAAGCAAAAAAGCTAACCCAGCACTTCACCCAGGTCAATCTGCGGCAATCATCGTAGATGGCAAAGAAGTGGGCGTGATCGGTACCGTTCACCCTGAGCTTGAGCGTAAGTTCGGTCTAAATGGTCGTACTATCGTATTCGAAATCGAATGGTCTGCAATTAACAGCAAAGTGATCCCAGAAGCGGTAGCACTTTCTAAATTCCCTTCAAACCGTCGTGATATCGCGGTAGTAGTGGATGAAGCTGTTGCATCTGGTGACATCGTTAACGCTTGTCTAGAGCAAGGTGGCGAGTTCCTTAAAGATGCGAAACTGTTCGACGTTTACGTAGGTAAAGGCGTTGAAGATGGTAAGAAGAGCCTAGCAATCGCTCTGACTCTACAGTCACTTGAGCGTACGCTTGAAGATGCAGATATCGCGGGTGCGGTTGACGCTATCGTTGCTCACGTTTCTGAGAAGTTTGGTGCGTCTCTACGTGACTAATCTCGCGTAACGCATCTTCTTAAGAAATGAAAACCCTGCCAGCTCGGCAGGGTTTTTTATTTTTAGGATTACCTTATCGTTGTTCAAGTTCCTTACTGCTCGCACCACCCCTCATTACTTTAAAATACTAGACCAAACTAGGGATGGCCCTTACCCGAGATTAGGAACGTATTGTTTTTCAGCTAATACACGCTAACGATAGCTTATTGGCGGTTAGGCAGCGAGTGAGAGGGTATAGCTAAGCAGAAGAGGCAGCGTAAGAATGCTGAAAAAGTTGCCAAATAGTACCATTGACGCCACTTTCATGGGTTCTATATTCAGCCTTTCCGCAAATAGGTAATTCATGACGGCTGGCGGCAGCATTGTGAAGAGCACCATCATTTGCAATTGCATCGTTGGAAGGGGAATTAACCAATAAATAAGTGCAAAAGCGACAGCACCAGTTGCCAGTGACTGCACGGTACACAACACACCAATCTTTAAACCGTCCAACCTTAAATGACACATTTGTGCCCCCAGAGATAAAAGCATCACGGGTACGGCCGCTTGCCCAAGTAGAGCCGTGGCTTCGTATAAAGGCGCCCATGCACCCACATTTGACACGTTGAGAAACAGAGCCAACGACGCTGCTAAAAAGATTGGCATCTTGACTATTTGCTTAAAAGGGTTGCCATGACTAAGCAGCATTACGCCTAAGCTGATATGCAAGCATGCTGACACGACAAATAAAAGCACTGCTGACGACAGCGCAATTTCTCCAAACGTATAGGTAAACAAAGGAATAGCTAGATTTCCGCTATTGCGAAACATATGTGGTGGCGCCCAGGTTTTAAACGAGAGTGACGTCCATCGACATACCGGGATCATGAGTAGTGCGGGAATTAAAACCGCAACAATTGCCGCCAAAAGAAGTGGCCCCTGATTTGAATCGAGCGGCATGCTAACGAGTGACGAAAATACCAGTGCTGGCGTAAAAACCTCAATATTAATGCGGTTTATTGGGCGAAAGTCAGGCTTGATGTAACGACCGACCAAATAGCCAACTCCGACAAGAGCAAAAACAGGGAAAAGAATATTTATGATTTGATTAATCATGGTCGCCTAGAAGCAGTGTAAGAAGCCAATGAGGAAATACACGAACTTCCACATTATCAATCTTTGTATATGGCGTCATCGTTAAACAGCGAGAAGCGTGGGTTTAATCAAGCTTTCTAAGCACAGTTGCAAAGTACAGGTGGTCATACCTTTTAATCTAATTGTTACGTATCGAGTTACATACAAATCACTGAATTTACGACAAGTTCTATGTCAAGTGTCTGTTAAATAACCAATATCTGATATTTTTATTAAATAGTGTTTAATGTTGACATTTAAACTATTTTTAGTTTTATAATCTGGATGTTTTTCCTGATGAAGATGAAACAAAAACAAAAATATCAAATTTCTGGCGTTTAACAATAATTTACGTAGTGCTATTCCTTTTGTTCGCCAAGAAAAAAGTTGGCGAAAATCATAAGCTTGTCATACACTTCCTGATGTAACCCCGATATGTTGTTGAATTGGTAGGGTAAAACTGCTCTGGCGCTACACTAACGTAGCATTGTTTAACATAGCTTTGAGGAAAGTTTTATGGCGCTCACAAAAGCCGAACTGGCAGAAAACCTGTTTGATAAATTAGGATTTAGTAAGCGGGACGCCAAGGAAACGGTGGAAGTGTTCTTTGAAGAGATTCGTAAGGCACTGGAAAGTGGCGAACAGGTAAAACTGTCAGGTTTTGGTAACTTTGATCTTCGTGACAAGAATGAACGACCTGGTCGTAACCCGAAAACTGGTGAAGATATTCCAATTACTGCTCGACGTGTAGTGACTTTTCGCCCGGGTCAGAAGTTAAAAGCTCGTGTAGAAAACCTGAAGAAAGTACAGTAAGCCGAATAAATGGATCACGCTAAGGCGTGGTCTTTTTTTGCGTAAAATTCGTGTGCATACAAATGAAAACCACCGCAATGCGGTGGTTTTTCTGTTTATGAGAGACGCTTAATGATATCGGTTACGCCGCTTCTAGATGCGTTGTTAAGTATGGTTGCCATGCTTGTTGGTACAAGTTCTTAGACTGTGTACGCATGTTGCGAATAGAGGCAAGCTCTATTTCGCTTAGCTCACGTTTTTCCAACATCGCTTGACGTTCTAGTTTCTGGATTTTTTCGTATAGGTCGTGTTCGGGACCGCTTTTTACATCTGCGATTGCTTTCAAGTGCAGTTGAACTTCGGCTACTAGGTTTGTTTTTGGTAAACGAACGAGCAAGTTCAAGTCTCTATATCCTGAAGGGCCAGGTTTTTTGAATCGATTTTTTACTTTCACAATCGTTGTTTCACGCTCTAACGTTTCATAAATGGAGACTAAACTCGCGACGTCTTCAGCTACAATCGTTGCACGTGCTAGGTCAGTAATACGTTCAACTTTCCCATCTAACTCTAAAGCTATCTTTTCTTCTGCTCGTTGTTTGGATTTCACGCCTGCGAAGTATGGCTGAGCGTCATTAAGAAGTGCGGTACTTTTACAGATAGTTTCAAGTTCAAATTGCGCTTGGTGAGCTTTGCTGTAAAGAATGTCGAAGTCAGAATATGGCTGAGTTGGTGTGGTGTCGATTGACTGAATGCCATATAAACCGCTAAGGCTGTGTTTAAAAAGTTTCGCACAAACTTCGTTTTGGCTGGTTGAACGATTTTGTTCGCCATTAGGCGCAGGGGTAATTGGAAGTGCGGCAAATGCCGGTGCACGGCTAAGTACCAAAAGCATCAATGCTGTAGTACGAAGAAATAAGCTCATTCACTCTCCTTAACTTGCTTGTACTTAGAAAATAGGGAACATAAAGGTCGCTAAGTTCGGCAAATCAGGTACTAACTTATAAATGGGGCCATTACGAAAGATTCCAAGGTTTCAGTTTTATCTTGAAGTAGAATCATGCGTTAGATCACCATTTCTCTTTTCTTTATTCTGATTATCAGATAAAGGCGCGTCTCCTATGAGACCGATTACATCCTATCACCGCAGTATTAACCAAAGATGAACGGCATAGACAAATTGAAAAAAAACGTTAGTCTTACCTCTCAAAATGAAAACAGCCGACAAGTAGAAAGTAAAATGAGAGACCAAGAATTTTGGCATAACAAATGGGCCAGCAATCAAATCGGATTTCACTTGGAAGATGTAAACCAGCTATTACCAGTATATTGGAAACACACTAATCCAAAGCGTGAAGATAAAGTGTTAGTTCCTTTATGTGGAAAGTCAGAAGACTTGATTTGGCTAGCGATGAAGCATGATTCGGTTGAAGGCGTTGAGCTAAGCCATATTGCTGTGCGTGCCTTTTTTGCTGAACATTTTTACACGCCAACGGTAACGCCTCTTAATGGCATGCACGAGCTTTATCAATTTGATGAGCTCTCTATTTATACTGGGGACTTTTTCACTGCACCAGTATCTCAAGCCGATATCATTTATGATCGCGCCGCGTTGGTTGCTTTACCGCAAGATATGCGAGAGGAGTATGTAGAGCGTCTCAAGCAACTTTTGAACCCAGGCGGTCGTATTTTGCTTGTTACACTCAACTATCCTCAAGAAGAGATGGCGGGGCCTCCATTTAGCGTGCCGGTCGAAGAGATTGAGCAGTTATTTTCAGGTTACAAAGTTACTTGTTTGAACGTAGATGAAGCTGACGAGAATCATCCTAAAATTGCGAAAAAAGGCTTAAGTCGCTTCTCTGAAGAAGTGTACTTAATCGAGAGTGAATAGGCTCTCTTCGGTTTGGAACACGAAATAGCGCAGCAATTTGAGCTGCGCTATTTTTGTATGAGTGGTTCGTATTTAATAAATGATATTCACTTTTGAAGCACTTTCAACAGCATCTTGAACAGCTTCTTCGGTGGTTTTTCGTCGCGTAAGGACAACACCTAAACGGCGGCGACCATCGATTTCTGGCTTACCGAATAGACGAACTTGTGTTTGAGGTTGAGCTAAAGCTTTGCTTAGGTTTTCAAAGCGAATGTTTGTGGAAGTCCCTTGTCCAAGAATAACAGCAGACGCAGATGGGCCATGTTGCACAATATTATTAATTGGCATTCCGGTAAACGCGCGCACGTGGAGAGCAAACTCAGACATTTCCTGCGAAATCATTGTAACCATACCCGTATCGTGAGGGCGAGGAGAGACCTCATTGAAAATGACTTTATCGCCTTTGACAAACAGCTCTACACCAAAGATGCCGTAGCCACCGAGCGCGTTTACCACTTTCTCAGCCGTGTATTCAGCTGCTTTTACTGCGTTTTCTGACATAGCTTGCGGTTGCCATGATTCGCGGTAGTCGCCATCTTCCTGACGATGACCAATTGGAGCACAGAAATGCACACCGTCAACGGCTCTGATGGTCAATAAAGTGATTTCGTAATCGAAGTCGATAAAACCTTCCACGATAACGCGACCTGCACCCGTACGTCCGCCTTCCTGAGCGTAATCCCATGCTTTTGTAACGTCGTCTTCGGTCTTGATAACACTTTGCCCTTTACCTGAAGAGCTCATCACAGGCTTCACCACGCACGGAATACCCACATGCTCAACCGCGGCTTTGAAGTCTTCAAAGTTATCTGCAAAACGATAAGGTGAAGTCGTCAATTCCAGTTCTTCTGCTGCCAAACGTCGGATACCTTCACGATTCATTGTTAGCCTGGTTGCCTTAGCGGTTGGAACAACATTCAGTCCTTTCTCTTCAAGCTCTACCAGTTTGCCGGTTGCGATGGCTTCAATTTCTGGTACGACGTAAGTAGGTTGTTCCTTCGTAATAACTTCTTCTAAGGCGTTCCCATCTAACATGTCGATAACATAACTACGGTGAGCGACTTGCATCGCTGGAGCATTGGCATAGCGATCACAAGCAATCACTTCTAAACCAAGTCTCTGGCATTCAATGGCGACTTCTTTACCGAGTTCGCCAGAGCCTAAAAGTAATACACGGGTAGCATTTGCGCTAGTTGCAGTGCCAAACATAGTGTTCCCTTACAAAATAGAGTGATGAGACAGAAATTGCAGGAGATCATACTGAAGTTTTATGACAAAGCAAACGTTTGCTTTTGGTTTTTAGGTAATAAAAAAGCTCTACATGTTGTAGAGCTTTTTGTTGAATTTGTCGTTTATACGTTGACAAAACTAAGCGGAATATCTGGATTCAACGCTTCCAACGTTGATTGCGTATCGGCTAAATGACTGATCTTACCTTCTGAGTTCTCTACCAATGCAGCGGCTTTGATGCTGTCAAAGGTTTCACCCGCAAGTAAAACTTGGATTAGCGCAACTTGTAACGGCGGCAAGCTAGGATTGAACGCTGCATTTTCTGCATAAGCGCCTTGGAATACACGGCCGCTAGTCATCTCTAATGCTAAACCACTCAAGTTGTTGGTGTATGGTGAGTGGCTCATGTTCATCGCTTCAACTGCACTTTGGATGAGTGCGCCTTCATCATCACATGAGAACTGGTGTTTAACTTCTGCCATTAAGCCGGACTCGATACCGAGATCGTTTGGTCCAAAGGCTTCAGGCAGGTATTCATGAAGTGACTTTTCTTCGCGTTCTGGGAGCTGGATTTTAAGCTCGTTTGCGGTAGATAACTCATTCATGAACTGGCGGCAGTGACCACATGGGCTGAAGTTGATAGTGATATCCTTAACACCACGTTCGCCTTTCATCCAAGCATGGCTAATCGCAGACTGCTCTGCGTGAACCGTTTGACCCAACTGTACACCAAAGAATTCCATGTTGGCACCGAAGTAAAGGCGACCTGAAAGACCACGAACGATAGCGCCGACATAAAAGTCAGAAAGGGGAGCATAGGAGTACGCTGCGGCAAAAGGAAGTAGCGCAACACGAAGCTCTTTGTCTGATAGACCGGTAGCTGAAAGCAACTGCTCAAATTGTTGAACTGAAAGCGTAGCATCAAAATCATCAGCTTGGATGATAGGAGCAAGTTGTTTGGAAAGTGCTTCTGGAGCGCCTGCTAGCGCCTGTTCAATGCGACTTTTCATGTTGAATCCTTGTTATTGCATGGACAGTTATTCTATGTGAAAGATAGAAATGTTCCGTGCGTTAGATCACGATAAATAATGCAATTGATAATTCTGTTACATAATTAGAGTGAGCTCACACATGTATTCGATTGCACAGGTGTGAAGCGTTATCTCCGTCTCACAATTAACCATATCAGTATATATTCATATGACCAAGGAGCAGGAGTATGTTACTAACGCGACTTTTACCGCTATGCTATTTTATACCTACGTAATCTAGAGCGAGTGGTAGCACCTAGAATGCTAACGCTATGAATGTATATCTCGATCAAGTCCCTTCACGATATTACTGGGTGAGGTTGATAGATAAGATAGGGTTTTGAAAAGGGTAAGGAAGAAGCGGAAAGGCTACGGCCTGCCGGAAGGAGGGCAGACCGAGAGCGCTTAACTATTGATATAGCCAGACAGCCAAAGCAAAAAAGCTTGGAGCCAAAATAGAAGTTATGATCCCACATAAAACCAATGCGAGTGATGAGAACGCGGCATCTATGGGCTGTTTCTCTGCACAAGTAGCGGTGCCTAAGGCATGAGAGACTGTACCCATTGTCAGACCACGTGCAATCGGGTGTTTAATTCCAATCAAATTGTAAATTGGGTATGCCAAAATTGCGCCCAATAAACCGACAATCAGAACCAAGATCGCTGCAACGGCGGCTTCACCACCGAGGTGACTCGATATTTCCATCGCTATTGGTGTAGTGACGGACTTACCCACTAGACTCGCGATTAAACTGATATCCGCTTTGAAAGCGACTGCGATCAAGGTGGTTGTCATCATCGACATCACACTGCCTACTGTGCAAGCAAAAGTGATGATTCGCCAGTTTGCTTTAATTTGTGGTAGTTGTTCATATAGTGGATAAGCCAGAGCAACTACGGCTGGTTGAAGTAAAAAACTGATCCCTTCGTTATCCGCATAATACGTTTCAAACGGTACATTTAAGTAAGTAAGCAAAGGAATGAGCACTGCAATACTGATCAGCAAAGGATTTGCTAGAGGATTATTCACTTTGATTGCAATTTGGCGCGCGACAAGAAAAACCGCAATGGTAACAACTAACCACATATCAGTGCTTCTCCTTTAACAAGTAGTCCAGCAGCCAAGCGAGGCTGACTAGTACAATGAGTGAGCCTCCAACTGCGCTAGCAATGATAGGGAGGGCATTAGCGAGTAGCATATCGAAATGTTGCATTAATCCCACGCTAATAGGAACGAACAATAAGATCATATAGCGGATAAATAGCGTGGCGCCCGGTTTGACCCAGTCGACTTTTACAAGCCCAAGAGTCATGGAGAAAAACAGTACGAGCATACCGATGACACTTCCTGGAACGGAAACGCCAGTGAACTTTTGAATGGTAATTCCGATGCCAAGTGCTCCCATGATGAGGAAGATTGAAATGAGCAGTTGGATCAGTTGTAAGAATCGTTCTTTAATCATTTTGACAGTATATAAACAACAAGCACACCATAAGGTGCGCTTGTATTAGGAGGAGTTAGGAAGCTAAGCTCTCTACATAACGGTACACGGATTTTAATATCGCAATCTTCTTTTCGTCACTTTCATGTTCGTGAACTAAGTTTTCTAAATTCAGCATGTACTCTTCAATTTGGCTTTCAAACACTTCTCGACAGTGTAGTGCCCAGCGTCTTTGTTCTTGCTCGTCTAATGTGCCTGGGAAGTTACGCGCACGATAGCGGAACAATAGAGGTTTAATACGCTTGTCATCAAATTCAATGTCTAATGCAGCAAGATTATTCGGGTCGGTTTCTCGAATGATATCCATAGCTGCGCGATCAGCCGGAGAAAAGAACCCGTCGTAAAGCTGTGTATCGACGTCATCACTTTTATCGAATTTACGCTCGACTGAAAAGAGGCTAATCAGCTTTTCTCTAATTTCAGGATGTTGGCGCAACAAAGCGAGATTAGCGAGACATTGCTGGCGATCAATGCCAATAGACTCCGCATTTTCAGCCGTTAACGTTTTTGCAGGGGCGAGAATAGGGCATTTGTTCAAATGAACTAGTTTAACTGGCACTGGTAGCAATTCACCAAGATCTTCGCGCTTAGTGTAGAGTCTTTCGTGCAGCTCTTCTTCGGATAGCTCAAGAATAGGTTGAGGGTCTTTCGCTAAATCGATGGTGATAACGGCGTTATTATTGGTTGGATGCCAAGCAACAGGCACAATCCAGCTAGTGTACTGGCATTCGCGCCCTAGCATGCCTGAAACGTGCATCAACGGTGTCATGTTGACGATGTCGACTAAATCATTGAGCTTGCGCTTTTGGCGCATAGAAAAAAAGTAATCAAACAATTTTGGTTGCGCTGCTTTTACTTTCTTTGCCATTTCGATAGTCGCAACCACATCTGCCATGGCATCGTGCGCGTTACTATGCTCTATGCCGTTAGCCACAGACAAGTGTTCTAATTTAAAGCTAGTGAAGCCATCTTCGTTTTCTGGCCATTCTACGCCTTCTGGGCGAAGGGCATGGCACGCGCGTAGTACATCGAGTAAATCCCAACGTGAGTTACCGTTTTGCCAACTCCATGCGTATGGATCGATAAAGTTGCGATAACAAGTATAACGGGTCACTTCGTCATCAAAGCGAATGCTGTTGTAGCCTAAACTGGTAGTATTTGGTTTCGCGAGTTCAGCGTGAATCTTAGCGATAAACTCTGGCTCAGAAAGGCCTTCTTGAACCGTTTTTTGCGGAGTAATACCAGTAATAAGTGCAGCTTCAGGAGACGGAAGATAATCAGCAGGTGGCTGGCAGTACATGACTAAAGGCTCGCCGATGATATTAAAGTTTTCATCTGTACGAACACCAGCGAACTGGCTTGGGCGATCTTTCGCGGGGTTGGTTCCCCATGTCTCATAATCAAAGAAGAAAAAAGTGGGCTGATTATCTTGGTGCATTCTGCTTACCGTTTACAAAACCGATGACAGTATTAGACCATTCAACGCCTTGACTAGCAACGAAAGATGCAAGTTGAATTTTTGAAAATGAAAAAAGCCGATGGCGAACCATCGGCTTGATATTTTATGTTTTATCGCTTTGGAAGGAATTTGAGTTCTATGCTCGTGTTTCTTCCAATGTTGCTTCACTTTCTGGTGACTTCAGCACTCGGCTAGCAATTGTACCCGCAGTCATTGAGCCTGAAACGTTTAGTGCGGTACGTGCCATGTCAATCAGTGGTTCAATAGAGATAAGCAGTGCCGCGATGGTCACAGGTAAGCCCATTGCAGGAAGAACAATCAAGGCTGCAAACGTCGCACCGCCGCCGACACCTGCAATACCAAATGAGCTGATGGTGATAATCGCAATCAATGACAGGATAAAGTGTAGATCAAGTGGGTTGATGCCCATTGTCGGAGCTACCATCACTGCAAGCATTGCAGGATAGATACCCGCACAGCCGTTTTGGCCGATAGTGGCACCAAACGATGCTGATAGGTTTGCAATCGCTGGTGGTACGTTAAGCTTCGTGATTTGCGCTTCTACGTTTAGTGGAATTGTTGCTGCTGAGCTACGAGATGTAAACGCGAAGGTCAGTACAGGCCAGATTTTCTTAAAGTATTCCGCAGGGCTAACGCCGACAAAAGAGACTAATACGCCATGAACAACAAACATCAGTGCGATAGCAACATAAGACGCCACAATAAAGCCAAGTAGGTTTAGGATGTCGCCTGCGCTTGATGTCGCTACCACTTTTGCCATCAGTGCTGCGATGCCGTATGGCGTTAGGGCCATGATCATCTTCACTAGTCGCATAACGATAGATTGAGCAGCTTCTACGAAAGTACGAATCGGTGATTCCAACTCTGCTTTTTCCATCATCACTTTACGAGCGGCGATACCAGTTAACACGCCGAAAATCACAACAGCGATAATTGATGTCGAGCGAGCACCTGTTAGATCAGCAAATGGGTTGGTTGGAATGAAGCTAACTAGCATTTGAGGAATAGTTAAGTCACTTACTGTACCGGCACGGCTTTCTAAAACGGCGATACGAGCGGTTTCACGAGCTCCTTCAGTTAAACCTTCTGCTGACAGGCCAAATGTCGTTGTCACCAAAATACCGATAAGTGCAGCAATTGCAGTCGTTACTAGAAGAACAGAGATGGTCAGGCCAGAAATTTTACCTAAAGATCCACCTTTCTCCAACTTAACAACTGCAGAGATCATCGATACCAATACTAGTGGCATGATGACCATTTTCAGTAGACCAACGTAGCCACTGCCTACAATGCCTACCCATTCAAGTGTTTGAGCAATTGCGCTGTTGCCTTCACCGTGAATGAGTTGCAAAGCAAGACCAAAAAGAGAACCGGTAACAAGACCGATCAAAACGAGACGTGAAAGAGTGTGTTTCTTTTGTTGCTGATTAAATAGAAAGAACAATATTCCAACAAAGACGGCTAGAGAGGCTATCACTGCAAAATTCATAATTTGACCTTATCAACCAGCCGAAGTGGCGGTTGTTTTTTATACGGGGTTTTATACGGATTTATTTATGGACCGTAAGATAACGCTCGTGATATAACTTTAAAAATGACAAACGGGTATTAGCTAGATCTAAAATGAATATAAAAACGAGATCTAAGTCGCGTGAGAGTGTGAATTAGCACGTTAATTGTACAAAATGGTTATTCGTAGTGATGCAGTAAGTCACGCATTTCTTTCCTTTGTAAGTAAACCACCGAGTCTTCTTGATAACTGAAAAGTTGATAAATCATCGCTTTGGCGACATCTTCTGCTCGAATAGGTAAAAAGTTGGACAGTTTGCCAAGCATAAGTGGGCGAATTACCTTAAACAGAGTTTGTACTAACTTCTCGTCCATTCTTGGGTTTTGACGTTGACCAACAAGCGGGCCTGGGCGAACAAATACGATTTCCTCAAAATCCATAGCTTCGATTCGTTGTTCCATTTGTCCTTTACAAGCTAAGTAATGGGATGGCGATTTACTATTTGCACCGAGGCTAGAAACAACCGCAAGGCGTTTGACTCCGATTGTTTTCATTTGTTGCGCGACTTTGCACACCAGATCAACATCTACTCTACGCAAATTATCCTTACTGCCTGCTTGCTTAAGGGTCGTGCCTAAACAGATAAAGCCGATGGTTGGTGTTGGTTGGTTCTCATCCCATTGGTGGATAGAAAGGTCTGCATCAATGAGAGGAATAAGCTTGTTTTCCACATCTAGGACGCCATCGAGTGGGCGGCGAGAAAGATAATATAGGGTTCCAACACCTGATTGATTTATGAGGTTTGCAATGACTTTTGAGCCTACTAAGCCAGTTGCACCGGCGATGATTGCGCAGGTGTTGTTATCCATATCTTTTCTCCTATATGGGAACATAGTCTAAGCTATTGTAGCGGATTTCAACGAGTTACTTATAATCTCGTGCAAGAAAGGTGAGACGCTCTGCGAACTCGGCAGACTATCCTGAGATAAACTTGATTAGCGCTGCCCCAATTGGATGCAAGTGTATACAATAGTGGGCGCGCAAAAACTGTCGCTGAACAAGACCTCTTGAACAACAGAACACCTCTCACCCAGACAACATCAAAGGAACGTAAAAAATGGATGACTCTTTTGCTGCGGAGATCCAAGCACGCATAGATAACAAAACCAAACCCGTCGGTTCTTTAGGCTTATTGGAAAAGGTGGCACTGCAGTTAGCTCTTATTCAAAGTCAGAATAAACCTCAGCCAGTTGATTCCATCGCTATCTGCAAACCAAGCATGCTGGTATTTGCTGGAGATCACGGCGTTGCAGAGGAGGGTGTGAGCATTGCGCCAAGCGAAGTCACTCAGCAAATGGTGGCTAACTTTCTCGCTGGCGGCGCAGCCATCAACTGTTTTTGCGATATTAATGGCATTCAACTCAAAGTAATAGATTGCGGCATGTTGGCTCCTATTGATGTGCTGGTTCCAGAATTTAAATCCCATCCCAACTTGGTTGAACAACGGTTGGGTAACGGTACGGCTAATTTTTCTAAACAATCAGCGATGTCCCCAGAACAAGTGGCGTTAGGTTTAGAATATGGTGCGAAGATTGCTGAGCAAACCATTTTGCATGGTTCAAACCTCTTGATGGTCGGTGAGATGGGCATCGGTAATACCAGTTCGGCCTCAGCACTGTTATCGGCACTGAGCTCATTAGATATTGATTATTGTGTTGGCGTTGGCACTGGAATCAATCAACAGCAGTTGAGCAGCAAATATAAACTGGTAGCACAGGGGGTAAACCGATGTCGAGGTCTTGATACCAAAGCGATTCTTGCACAGGTTGGAGGTTTTGAAATCGTACAAATGGTGGGCGCTTTTTTAGAAGCCAAGCGGCTTAAAACTCCAGTTTTAGTGGATGGGTTTATCGTATCGGTAGCGGCTTATATTGCGACGTTGCAAGATGAAGAAACGCGTGAATACATGTTGTTTGCCCATCGCTCTGAAGAAAATGGACATAAATTTGTATTGGAACATCTTAAAGCAGAACCTCTGCTCGACCTTGGTTTACGGCTAGGGGAGGGAACAGGAGCCGCTCTTGCCTTACCCTTGTTAAAAGCTGCCGCTCAGTTTTACAACAAAATGGCGAGCTTCGAGAGTGCAGGAGTTACAGTATAGTGTCAGTCCCTGATAATTCTGAGAAAGTCACGCCGTCATCGTTAAGATACCAGTGGGAGTTATTTCTATTAGCTACCAGTTTTTTTAGCCGCTTACCCGTGCCCCAAGCGTTGCCTTACAGTGAAGAACGCATGAATCAGGCAGGCCGTTACTTCGCGTTAGTTGGTCTCGTGCTTGGAGCACTTTGCGCTTTGGTATTCTCGCTCACCTCAATTTTTTTCCCAGAGTCGGTTGCCATAGTATTAACGATGGTGTTTAGCTTATTGTTAACTGGGGCTTTTCACGAAGACGGCTTGACCGATATGGCGGATGGCATTGGCGGTGGCATGACCGTAGAGCGACGCCTCTCTATTATGAAAGACAGTCGTATTGGCACTTATGGTGCCGCCACTCTCATTATGGCGTTATTGGCTAAGTATGTTTTTTGGAGTGAACTGGCTAACTTGCCGCACTTTTGGTTGGTCATTGTCGTCGCTTACACCGCAAGCCGAGCACTAGCAGCGACGCTTATTTATGACATGCCTTATGTCAGTGACAGTGATACGTCGAAAAGTAAACCGCTAGCAAGTCGCCAGTCTTCTCTAGAAGTCTCCATTTTGTTGTTTACTGGTGGCGTAACATTGCTTGTGCTTGGTTTCGCGGATGCGATCTTGATATCGCTTGTTCTCGTGGTATTTCGTTTGATGTTCAAACGTTGGTTAACCAAGAGAATTGGCGGCTTTACGGGGGATTGCCTTGGCGCAGCGCAACAGTTGTCGGAACTGCTTATTTATCTCACTATGATTGGGTTGTATCACTCCTCATGAAGCAATTGATACTCGGTGGCGCGCGCTCTGGGAAGTCGCATTTGGCAGAAAAAACAGCTAAGCAATTATCGGTCGCTTCTCATCGATCATTACACTATGTTGCAACCGCGCTGCCATTTGACCAAGAAATGCGAGAGCGAATAGCGCATCATCAAAAGCAACGCGGGGGCGAGTGGCAAGAGCATGAATGCCCCCTTCATTTATCTGAGTTACTGACAAATTTCGCTACCACCGATGTTGTATTGGTCGACTGTTTAACCTTGTGGCTCAACAATTGGATATTTGAGTTAGGTGATGAATGTTCCCATGAGAAGCTAGAAGCAGAAATTGAAAAGCTTATAAAGATGGTACGTGGCTCAGATGCGACGTTAATATTCGTCTCTAATGAGGTTGGAATGGGCATTGTGCCTTTGGGGGCGGTTAGTCGTTATTTTGTGGATAATGCAGGACGGATGAATCAAAAACTAGCCAGTGTTTGCCATCGCGTTACCTTTGTTGCTGCTGGTTTGCCGTTGGTTCTTAAAGAGTAGGATGAAACAAAATGAAAACACTCAATATCTATCTTGTGCGTCATGGAAAAGTAGACGCTCCACCAGGACTCCATGGCCAAACAGATGTAAAAGTTACGCCTGCTGATCAAGAGAGTATTGCTCGGGCTTGGGCTGAGAGTGGACGAGGTGTGGGTGGAATAATTTCTTCTCCACTTTCACGCTGTCAAGAACTGGCAAACATCATTGCTGAACAGCAATTATTACCAGTAATGACGGATGAATCTTTACAAGAGATGGCATTTGGTGATTTTGATGGTATGCCTTTTGATCTGCTCACTGAGCAGTGGAAAAAGCTAGATGCTTTTTGGCAATCGCCAGCACAACATACGTTGCCGAATGCTGAGAGCTTAAGCACATTTTCTGAGCGCATATGTCGCGTTTGGTCTCAAATCATCAACGATATCAATGACAATCTACTTATCGTCACGCATGGTGGCGTCATTCGTATGATTCTTGCTCATGTATTGGAGTTAGATTGGCGTAACCCAAAGTGGTATTCGACGTTGTCGATAGGAAACGCTTCTGTCACGCATGTAACAATTACCATAGATGAGCAAATTTACGCCTCGGTGCGTTCGATTGGCGTACCTCTTTTAACTCGTTAATTTATAAATATTAAAATGCCCAGAACGATATTGCTTACGGGCATAGTCACGGAAGATGTCAGTGGAAGCCCATCTGCTAGGTGCAGGAAGCGAAAATTGACTCAGTTACATAAAAAGGAAATATAGAAATGACAACGCCGAGTTGGGATTTGTCCATCGTTTATAACGACCTTTCTGACCCACGAATTCAAGACGATATTGCTCTTGTGGAACAATGTATTGATCTTTTGAATAAACAATCAGCAGATTGTGGCAACGTAGAGATCATGCAAAATGCGATTTTGACCAATGAAGCCGCGAGTCGTTTAGCGGGTACAGTTGCAAATTTTGCGAGTTGTTATGCTTCTGTTGATGCAACAAACGCCGAAGCGAAATCGTTACTTGGTAAAATGACCCGCATCTTTTCGGAGCTTTCCCAAGCGTTCAGTCCCTTTGATTTGACACTAACGCATGCCGACGAAGAGTTTATCTTGCGCGTGTTAGACCATGAGAATCCTGATATCAGTGGGCAAGCTTTTTCTATCTTGAATTCTAGAAAGTTGGCGGATACTCGTCTTAGCAACGCAGAAGAACAGTTACTGGCTGCGATGAGTGTGGATGGCAAATCGGCTTGGGGTAACCTATACGATAACCTGACTGGCTCATTGAAAGTGAAGCTTGAGTACACAGATGGTAATAGTGAAGAGCTTGGGTTTTCTCAAGCGGCAAGCATTCTTTATGGTTCTGAATTCGAGCGTCAAGAAGCCGCGTGGCGAGGCGTACAAGATGCAATGCAAACGCACCAAGAATCATTCGCTGCGATTTTGAATGCGTTAGCAGGATGGCGCTTAACTGAAAACAAAAAGCGTTCTACGAAGCGTGAAGTTCACTTCCTAGAGCCGAGTTTGCATGGTAGCCGAATCCAAGCTGAAACTTTAAATGCGATGATGACCGTAGCCAAAGACAGTCGAGCTATTGGTCAGAAAGCGGGTTTATTGATGGCGCAAGTACATGGTCTGGATGAGATGAAACCTTGGAATCATCTGGCGGCTATGCCTGCTTTGAGCGGTGAAGCGAAGGTTTACGACTTTGATGAAGCGATTGATGTTATTTGTGAAGCATTTGAAACAGTAAACCCTGAGATGTCGGAGTTTGTCCGTTTGATGGTACAAAATGGTTGGATTGATGCCGCGCCAAATGCTAACAAGCGTCTTGGCGCATACTGCACCAAACTGCCAGCAACGCGAACACCACTTGTGTTTATGACTTGGAGTGGCAGCCGTTCAGACCTTATGACTCTGGCACATGAACTTGGCCATGCGTTCCATAACTGGGTTATTCGTGATTTGCCACTTTGCCAAACTTACTACCCAATGACGTTAGCAGAAACCGCCTCTATCTTTGCAGAAAACATCGTTCGTGATCATTTGATTTCGAAAGCTGAGAGCGTTGATGAAAAGCTCGAGATGTTGTGGGAAGAGTTGTCATCTGCGCTAGCTTTAATGATCAACATTCCGGTTCGCTACGAGTTTGAAAAATCGTTTTATGAACGCCGCCAGGATGGAGAGTTAACCGCAGATGAATTCTGTGAGTTGATGTCAGAAACTTGGAAAGAATGGTATGGCGACGTAATGAGCGAACCGGATCCGTACTTCTGGGCAAGCAAGCTGCACTTTTCTATTGATAGCGTGAGCTTTTATAACTACCCATACCTATTTGGTTTCTTGTTTAGCAAGGGTATCTATGCACAGCGAGAAACCAAAGGCGAAGCGTTTTACACCGATTACATCAATTTGCTGCGCGATACAGGCTGCATGATGGCGGAAGATGTCGTCGAAAAGCATCTGTCGATGGATTTAACCCAGCCAACGTTTTGGCAGCAGAGTGTTGAGCTAGTGCGTGAAAAAGTCGATGAGTTTGAGCGTTTGCTCGCACAGCGCGGCTAAGTTTTTCGCAGTGTTGATGCATAATCTGCTTTATAGCTACAAAAATTTGATCAAATCATAATGATCTTAATCAGGGCTGTGGTAAAGTTCACAGCCCTAACACTTTGTAATTGTTTGAAAATTAAACGCCTCAATGCTTGATTTGAGTGCCTGGCGCGAAAAGGCATCGGATTTTCGAGGGAAATAGTGATTTCTACTCATAAGTGAGATCGCAGCAACAAAAATCCTTTGTACAATTTATTAACATATCCGCCGTGCTATTAAGGAGTAACGCATGACGAAGTCTCTCTTTCGCCAATCGTTTTTAACTGACACGTTAGATGTTCATATTGATGTTGCACCAGCGGAGCAGGTGCTTTCTAACGGTGTAAAACTTAAACTCTATCAGCGTGGTGTATTAGAAGTAATCCCTGCGAATTATACTCAGGATACGAAGAACATCATCATCTCTTGTGGGGTTCACGGAGATGAAACCGCACCGATGGAGCTGGTGGATTCCATTATTCAAGACATAGAATCTGGGTTCCAGACGGTCGATACCCGTTGTCTGTTCATTATCGCTCACCCAGAATCCACTCTGGCGCACACGCGATTCCTCGAAGAAAATCTCAACCGTCTGTTTGACGAAAAAGAACACAAACAGACAAAAGAGCTTGTTATCGCCGATACGCTTAAGCTGCTTGTTCGAGATTTTTATCAGGATACCGACCCGACAACACGCTGGCACCTTGATTTACACTGCGCGATTAGAGGCTCGAAGCACTATACGTTTGCAGTAAGTCCTAAGACTCGTCATCCTGTGCGCAGCAAGGCATTGATCGATTTCTTGGACAGTGCACACATTGAAGCAGTGCTCCTGTCAAACTCACCATCGAGCACGTTTAGCTGGTACAGTGCCGAGAATTTTGGTGCGCAGGCTCTCACAATGGAGCTTGGCCGTGTGGCTCGTATCGGTGAAAATGACCTCGATAAACTGACCGCGTTTGATTTGTCTTTACGTAATTTGATTGCGGAAACGAAGCCAGAACACTTACCAAAACCATGCATTAAGTATCGCGTAAGTCGCACAATCGTTCGTTTGAACGAAGACTTTGACTTTATGTTCGACGACAATGTTGAAAACTTCACCTCATTTGTTCACGGCGAAGTGTTTGGTCATGATGGCGACAAACCATTAATGGCGAAGAATGAAAACGAAGCGATTGTCTTCCCGAACCGCCACGTCGCAATAGGTCAACGTGCAGCTCTGATGGTTTGTGAAGTGAAAACCCGTTTTGAAGAGGGTGAGTTGGTTTACGATTAATCCAACATTGCTTTGAGAAGTTAATTGCAATTTACCGAGGCTTAACTGTAAGGTTAAGCCTCGTTTGTTTTTATCGGCCGCTATGGATTTTCAACAACTTATCCTGAACAAGGAACGACGCTGGCAACGTAACCTGATGGTTATGTCGATCGTGCTCGCTGTACTCTCTGCCATTCACTTGATGGTCGGAGAAATTTTCCTTTCTCCTTTTCAATCCTTATCTGCATTTGAACAGAAGTTATTGGTGGACTTGCGTTTACCGAGGTTAGTGTCTGCGGCAATTATTGGTGCTGCGTTAGCGGTATCTGGCGCGACGTTACAAGTGTTGCTTGGGAACGTGTTGGCTGAACCTGGCGTGCTTGGTATCTCTGGTGGCGCAAGCTTAGCAATGGTCTTAATCATGTTCGCGTCACCTGTTCTTCCTACCCCGATTGTTTTTATGTTGGCAGCGATTGCAGGCTCGATGGTATTCACGTTTGTTTTGGTGGCGATAGCAAGGGCAATGCACCTGACGACGGCTCGATTGCTTTTGGTTGGGGTCGCATTGGGTATTTTATCGAGCGCGATTGTGACCTGGGCATTTTACTTTAGTGATGATCTCAGTTTACGCCAACTGATGTATTGGTTAATGGGCAGTATTGGCGGTGCAAGTTGGTATCAACATACCGTTACTTTGGTGATGTTACCGGTGCTTACCTGGTTATGTTGTAAAGGCAAGTCGCTTGATAAATTGATGCTGGGTGAGATTCATGCGACCCAATTGGGTGTCGATGTGCATCAAATGCGTTGGAAATTGATCCTCGCCATTTCTGTTTTGGTGGGTAGTTCAGTCGCTTTGGGTGGCATCATCAGTTTTGTTGGTTTGGTGGTGCCGCACTTGTTGCGTTTGGCTTTTGGTACGGAAAACCGTTATTTATTGCCACTTTCTGCAATATCTGGTGCTGCGTTGCTTGTATTTGCTGACATCGGCGCAAGACTGTTATTGGACTCCGCAGAGTTACCTTTAGGTGTCATGACAACATCGATTGGCGCACCTATTTTCATCTGGATGCTGGTGAAGAGTCATGATGCACGTTAAACATATGTCGGTTGGTAGTCGATTATTGCCTCTTTCTTTTGAATGCAAAGCTGGCGAAATCGTACATATCGTTGGGCCTAATGGTTCCGGTAAGAGTACTTTATTGGCTGCGATTTCTGGTACGTTAAGTCACCGAGACGGTATGAGTGGTGAAGTGTACGTTGGCAACAAAAACTTGCTTACTTTACCGTTGTCAGAGCAAGCTCATGTTCGAGGTTATTTGTGTCAGCAATCGCGCCCAGCGTTTAATGTTGATGTGTTTCAGTATCTCGCTTTATCTCTGCCAAGTGGTGCTGAGATTGCGGATATCAAAGTGCGTGATGCCGTCAATATGGTGGTGGAGCTGGTACAACTGCAAGATAAGCTTCATCGCAGTATTCAAACATTATCCGGTGGTGAGTGGCAGCGTGTCCGATTAGCAGGTGTATGTTTGCAGGTGTGGCGTACCATTAATCCTTTTTCGCAGTTTTTAATTTTGGATGAGCCAGCAGCACCGTTAGATATTGCGCAAGAGGGTCTGCTCTATCAATTGATTAACGCTATGGCGGCGCAGGGAATTGGAGTATTGGTTGCTAATCACGATCTCAATCGCACATTAAAGCACGCAGATAAAGTATTGCTGCTTAACAACGGTGTGCTGCACTCATCAGGAAGTGCCGATACTGTGCTAACGGAAGAAGCTCTCGGGGAAGTGTTCAATACTCAAGTCAAAAAGGTCATCGTAGATGAGCAACCTTATTTAATCTTTGATTAGTATTTAGGGACAATAAAAAAACGACCTACTTGAGGTCGTTTTTTTAATCGAGAAAGCCAAACTCAACGCTTACTGAGTTAGCGGTTTTAGATCTGCTGGGCGGTAGTAAACAGATTTGAGTACTTTGCCTTTACGAATGGTTTTACCTTCCGATACGAAATCTTCGGCGCATTTCGCGATGATGTATTCACCTTTCTGCACCGCCATCAACTTGATGCCTTGTTCTGCGTAGAATGCTTCTGTTTCTGAGTACTCTTGCTCGTTACGGCATACTTTGCTCATGTTGCTTGAATGTACTTCATCCCAGCAAGGAATAAACTCGATACCACGGTTTACCGCAACGTTTAATAGAAGATCAATTAAGTAGCTGATCGCCAGGTTGTCTTCTACTTTGCTGTGGCCAAGATGAACGAGACGGCCCATTAATACATACACGCTGTCTACGATGGCATCTGCTTGCTCAGTTTTACAATCTGCTTCTGCTAGCTCTGTTAGCTCTTCGATCGCCAAAGAGGTGTGTAGTGTGTCTGCTTGCGTATCAAGGCTTGCAGCGTCTGCGACTGGTAAGTCGAACGTACTACGGAACTCGGTGATATCACGGTATAAGTGATCAAAAATCTCTTGGGTTAGCTTTGACAGTTGCATTCTAATTTCCATTGAATCGATTGAAGCGGCAATGATACCAAACCGCACTTTGAACCCCAAGGGCATTGCATCTAACTGGTGATAAATCTGCCTTTGGGGAATAGTGGTGCTTAACGAAATAGGTAAGGGAACAGCTTTTTACGTTCTTCCTCTGAAAGGGCGGAAACACGAGCGATGTTCGTATCGGGAATTGATTCAGGATCAGGATAGTGTTTTAGTACCTTTTCCATACTCTCTTCGCGAATCAAATGGAAGATCGGGTAAGGAGAACGATTGGTCAGGTTTTCGTCGTCTTCAGGCCTTGCGCCGCCAAAACAGTAATCCGGATGGAAAGTCGCTACTTGGAAAACACCTTCCCAGTTTTGCTGCTTAATTAATCCTTCAACCCAATCTATGCAAAAGTTGTAGTCCCAGAAATCTTGTAGCATGTTGGGAACCACAACCAACGTGGTCTCAAGTTGTTCGGGCTCTGTGTTACTCAGCTCAATCAGTTGCAATAAAATATCTTCAAGAAGCGCTTCTTCTTGAGTCGCCTCACTAACAAAGATTTTGATTTGTTTATTACGTTGCGGCTTGGCAGCAAACGGACAAAGGTTGAGTCCGATTACCACATCGTTGAGCCATTGATCGACCTGTTGAGTGATCGCTTCGATATCTGTGTTTTGTGTTGAACGCGTTGACATACGACTTTCTGGCTTTATTAAAGTAGCGCAAGCATAACAGAGTTGGTTATCCAAGTAACCAGAGAGGTATTACGTAAATGAGCGTACCTTAGCTACTCTTTAAACTCGCCGCGTCAGGTGTTTGGTCAGTGTGCTTTCTTTCGGCAATGTGTTTCAAATACGCAATTGCAGCAAACATTGCTAGGTAGACTGCGCTTCCCCCCATAAGAACACTCGACCAACCACTATGTTGCCAACAATAAAGAAGTAAGAATCCTCCCAAACTACCGCCTACATAGTAGTGTACTAAGTAGAGCGCTGTCGCGGTGGCTTTGGCGCGAGTGGCATTCTGACCGACCCAACCGTAGGCGAGGGTATGAGTAAAGAAGGCACCAAAACTTATCAGCAACAACCCAAATAGCATTGCAGTCAAGCTTTCAACCGCCGCAATCCACATCCCCGTCATGCTCACTATCGCGCCCAAGAACATGCCGAGGATTGATGAATAACGTTTACTCCAGTGGCCTGCGCAACGAGAGGAGAAAGTTCCTCCCAAGTAACAAATAAAGATCAGTGAGGCCAACCCGACGGGCACATTGTGAGGTTCACTCACCAGACGGAACCCCATTACGGAGTAAAGGTTGACGAACAAAGCAAAGTTGAGTCCTCCTATCAGCATCGCGAACCATACGCGTTGGTTTTTAAAATGACCAATAAGCGCACGATTTTGATGGCGCAAGCTGCTTGATGACGGGGTGAAGTTGCGCTGTGTTGGCAATAAATAGTGAACGCCAATGACACCAAGAAGAGTGAACACCATCATAACTTCAATGGCGACATCAACATTGAAATTGTCCGCCAATAAGCCGCCGCTAATACGTCCTGCAATACCGCCTAATGAGTTAGCCGCAATGTACGTTCCAATTGCCATCGAGAAAGCGTGCTTGTCGAGCTCTTCTGCCATGTAAGCCACGGCGACTGCAGCAAAAGCTGCGAGCGCGACACCGATCAGTGCTCGACATACCACCAAAAACAGAAATGAGTCACCAAATAGCATCAAAGCGGAAAGGGTAGGAATCGAAAACAGACCAGCCATCATGACTGGCTTTCTTCCCACTGATTCTGACAACACAGCCATTGGAACGAGGCTAAAAGAGAGAGCGAGTGTTGAGGCCGCAAATAACCAGTTCACTTGCGTTTCTGAGATCGTGAAAATTTGAGCAAAAGTGGGCAGCATTGGCTGTAGTAGGTATAAATTTGAAAAAACCAAGAAGGAACCAAGCGCTAGCGAGAGCGTAATGCGTTTGTATTCCGGTGTGCCAAAACTGACCATGAATCCTGCCTAATGTGAGCAAATGGAGAGACTGTGATCAATCTATCAGTTCGTTATAAATTAAAAAAATATATTAAAAATATGGACACCATATATTTTTGATCTAATGGAATCGAAACAACTTAAACATTTTCTGGCGGTCGCTGAACACGGAAACATTACCCATGCGGCGAAAGCCCTGCATATTGCCCAGCCCGCATTAAGCATTTCTATCAAAAAGTTTGAGCAGTCTTTGGGCGTTACCCTATTTCGCCGTGATGATAAAAAAATCAGCTTAACGAAAGAGGGCGAAACGCTACTTATACATGCCAAGCGGGTGATTCAACAGTTGCACGACGCGCAGCTCGCGATTGATGAGTTGAAAGGTTTAGCGAAAGGCGAAGTACGACTCGGGACGCCATCAATGATGGGCAGTTATTTCTTTCCACGAATTGTGATGGCGTTTAAAAGCCAGTTCCCGGAATTAAAATTGACCTTGGTCGAAGCTGGGACTCAATCGATTCGTCGTATGCTGCTTAATGGTCAACTCGATATCGGTGTGATCAGTTGTGATAACGTGCCTGATGACCTAGAAACTGATCATTTATTTACTAGCCAAATGGTCGCAGTTGTTTCACCTGAGCATGAGTTAGCCCAGCGAGACTCTCTTACTTTTGATGAGTTTTTTGAACACGATTTGGTTATGTTTCAGCATGGCTATTTTCACCGCGAATTTTTGGATCAGGTGAGTGAGGAGCATGGGTTTACCATGAAGTCATCATTCGAGACCAACTTACTGCCTTTGATTTTGAGTATTGTGAAACAAGAGTTTGCGATTACCGCGTTACTGGAATTGGTGACTCAACATGAGTCGGGCGTTGTTGGCCTACCGTTTGAACCACCCGTTACGCTGGATCTGGCACTTGCTTGGCGCAAGCAGGGGTATTTATCAATAGCAGATCGAACGTTTATCGACTTTATCAAGCGCTACGTTTAAACGCAGCGCAGATTCATTGTTCGAGCACTAGTCGCCTTTGTACATCTTCTCGAAGTTCTTTGGGTTCCAGCCAATCATTACCCGATCACCAATTTTTAAAACTGGCACTGAACGAGCACCAAGCGCATCAAGTTCTTTGCGACCGCGTTGCATCTTAGCATTGCACAAACGATAGTTAATATTTTTCGAATCCAGATAACGTTGAGCATCTTTGCAGTGAGGGCATTTGTCTTTGACGTAAAGGACGACACGTTTCATTGAGTTTCTCTCCATTATCATTGGGAGGCGAAGTTTAACGGCCTTTCACCATAAATGAAAGGCGAAAGCTAAGGTGAAACTGTCCTTTATCTCAGGTATATTGAGCGCCTTTATTTTGTCATAACAGACGTTAATTCTATGCATCCGTCACTTCGATACATTCAAGGCTACCCACAAAACATCGTAGAGCAGGTGAGCTCATTGATAACGAATGGCAAGTTTGTTCCTTGGTTCGAAAAGCGTTATCCCGATAGGCACCAAATCAAAAGCGAAAGGGCGCTCTATGAGTACGCCATGGCAATCAAAAACTGCTACATGAAGAAAGCCGCGCCAATCAGTAAAGTTGTCTACGATAAGAAAATTCATGCGGTAAACAATGCGCTTGGTTTGCACAGTGTTATCAGTAGAAACCATGGCGGTAAGCTGAAGTCGAAAAACGAGATTCGCATTGCCAATGTATTTAAGGATGCGCCCGAGCCACTATTAAGAATGCTGGTGGTACATGAGTTGGCGCATACTCGTGAGAAAAACCACGACAAGGCGTTCTATCAGCTATGTTGCTACATGGAGCCTGAGTATCACCAACTCGAATTTGATGCTCGTTTGTTTATGATTTACCTCGATTTAAAAGCGAATTTGAATGAAGAACAATAATCACAACGCGAAGCAAGCAAAGCCAAAGGCTTCAAAGGCGGCTCAGAATACAGACGCGAATAAAGCCAAGCCGAAGCGTGTTAAAGACAAAGTTGCGCGCAAATCTCCGCAGCCTGCAGGAAAGAGCGAAGTCGAGTTCATAAAAATAGCGAAGAATGGTTTGCATGAGCGTAATGTTCATCGAGGTCGTTACGATTTTAAAAAACTCGTGGAAAGTGAACCACAGTTAAAGCCATTCGTTATCAAAAATCCGAAAGGGGAAGACTCCATAAACTTCTCTGATCCTAACGCTGTTAAAATGCTCAATAAAGCATTGCTTGCTGCGTATTATGGTATCGAGTTCTGGGACATTCCCGACACCTACCTTTGCCCACCGATTCCGGGCCGCGCTGATTACATTCACCGAGTGGCAGATTTACTTGATGGTGAAGTAAAAGGTCAGTACACGCACCAAAAAGTGAAAGCGTTGGACATTGGCGTGGGAGCAAACTGTATTTATCCGATTGTTGGTGTAACAAAATACGGTTGGCACTATACGGGCAGCGATGTCGATCCAAAATCCATCCAATCGGCTCAAACGATCGTAGAGCACAATCGTGTTTTGACGGGAAAAATTGCACTAATACAGCAACACAATGATGCCAATATTTATCGAGGTATCATTCAACCGAATGATCGTTATGATGTGACGACATGTAATCCGCCATTCCACCGTTCGGCGGAAGATGCCGCTATGGGCAGCCAGCGTAAAATCGATAATCTAAAAGCAAACCAGCGTAAGAAAGGGCTAAAACCTCAAACCGCACAAGTAAAGACAAGTAAGCCCGCGTTGAATTTTGGCGGTCAAAACGCTGAATTGTGGTGTGAAGGTGGAGAAGCGGCGTTTATCCGAAAAATGGCGAATGAAAGCCAAGCTTTTGCCGCGCAGGTCTTGTGGTTTACAACCCTTATATCCAAAAAAGACAACGTTCGTCCGATGCGCAAGCAGCTTGAAAAATTGGGTGTGAAAGCCATTCGTGTGGTTGAAATGAGTCAAGGGCAGAAAGTGAGCCGCTTTGTAGCTTGGTCATACATGGATAAGCAACAGCGCAAAGCATGGATTGAACTAAAGTAACGTTGACCGTTTCACACTGAACAATAAAGTAGGAAGCCCGCTGATATCAGCGGGCTTCTATTTTGGGAGATCTAAAACTTAATGTTGGGCTCACAATCTAGTGAACTGAGAGAGACAAAAGTATCTGTTTTGGCATAGTACAAGCCACAGGTTTCACCTCTTATCTGCAACGTATATTGGTCTGGAAGATCCGTATAGCTGCCATCCAACAGTTGATTGTTGTTCCCTTTTACTCGTCCTTTTTCAATCAACAAATGCGGTGAAGATTCAAATACGTTATTTGCGATTCTAGGTGCTGGTGTCCCTTGGATTTCTGCGATCGCGTTTTGAATCTCTATGACTGTTTCCGGAGAGTTCTTTTTACTCAATGCTTCAACGGGTTCTTGTGACATAGCTTGGCATCCTATCAAAGAAATCGAAGTGCCTAAGAAAAGCGCAACCCGAATCAGCATTCGTAAAAAGTTAGTTGATCTCAACATGAATTGCCTCTGTTCGTAGCGGAGAGCGAAGATCGCTTAACTCCGGAGATGAAATGTTACGCGGCATGGCGTTGAAACTTGAAGGGGATACTGGCGGACAGGTTCCTGTTTCCATGTAGTTTAGCGCCGCAGAAAGCATACCTTCAGACGGATCGCCTAATGGTTTTGTTAGGTCGTCATTGACCCAGCAACCTTCCACTCTATTGTTTAAGCCTAGCTCGGTATTGATTTGGCTCTTTGGAGTAGGAATAAAACCATCAGCGAAGTCGCCAAATTTTTTCTCGTTCGCCGACTTGAACTGAATAGTGTAGTACATAGTGCCGCAGTTTTGTTCTGGTGAGAACCCATACGGTTTACCTGTGGTTGTTGAGCCTATTTGGATAACCTCCACATCAATGCCGCGCAAAGCGTTGATTAGCAGTTCACTTGAGGAAGCCGTGCCTCCTGAAGTCAGCACATATACGCGCTTTTTGTTCAGTGTCGGAAGCACTTGGTCCGAATATTTCTGTGCTGCCCAGTCTATTGCTAGATTTGTAAAGCGATAGATGTTATCCCCATCTTTAATGGTACGCATCACTTTGTCATTGTGAATCAACTCACTGAAGACTCGGTTCTGACCAGCACCGCTTAGCATGTAGCCTACTTGCGAGGACTGAAGGACTAAGCCACCGCCGTTGTAACGTAAATCAACGACGATCTCGTCAACATTCTCTGCTGAGAGCGTACTGAACGCCTCAATAAGCGGGGCTTGAGCGCTTGGTTCAAAGGAGTTGTATTGCAGATAGCCGATCCGCATACCTTTGTGTGTAATCACTTTGGCATTTTTAACTGGAGAGGTCATGACATCAGAGGCGGTAAGCGTCACGGTTTTCACTAGACCGTCGACACTCTCAAATGTGAAGGTGTAATCTTGATTGATGTCAGGGTTAAAGAGCGTTTTGTTAATAAAATCAATGTCGGACTGACTACCGGTGTTAACCACATCAATATTATTGATTTTCAGAAGCTTATCACCACGAGCAATGCCGCTTCTATCAGCTGGCGAGGCTTCTTCAGTGTAGGAAATACGAACGTCTCGAGGTTGTACGCCACGTAGGAATGCCCAGTTGAAACCAAATCCAGCAACTAAACCGGATTGCGATGATTTCATATCATCTTCATAAGAGACGGTAAAATGGAAGCGATCTTTTGGTTTACCCGTCGCGGTAGTAGCAGAGGTGACCAGCGTATTGAAGTAATCAGTAACAGTTTTGTAGTTTGCTGGATTATTATCAGGAACCTCGTCATACCATAGATACGTTTCGTTAGTAAAAGCTCTTAAAAAGAGTTTTTCGTGTAATGCAGAGCCCAATTTATCTGGATAGGCGGCATAGTTGTCATATGGGTCCAGTCCGACGCGGGGCGTTTCACATTGGTTGATAAACGTTTTCGACGGTTGGCTAAAATCATGAACTTTCCACGTTGGACCGTTTGCACTGCTAGTGGACGGAGTAGGTGATGAGCTATCACCGCCACCACCGCCACAGCCTTGTAATAATGCGAGAGTGACTGCCGTTGCTAAAGAATACTTAAATTTCACTTTTCTATGTCCTTATAAATAATAGAATTATAATTATGTGTTTTGCTTTTGTTTTTATTAGCTAGGTGAATGTATTAATTTAATTTGTTCGTCTGCAAATTTATAGTTAAATAGTGTGAGGTAAATAACGTAAAAAAGTTGTCTTTTATACTTAAGCTAAATTAGTCATTACTTAAGTTTTCTGTCTATTTCAAAAGAGCTAACAAGACAATTAATAAGTGTGAAATTAAGACAAGTTCTTAGTTGACTAAGCGACGCTTGCTAAATAAAAAATCAGAATTAGATTCAGGAAACGCTTTGAATCAATAGTTTGGTAGGGATATATGATGTTATCTCGGGGGTGTTTGATTTATTTATCTGATGCTTTAACTTAATTTAGTGAGTTGAGCGACGTGCTTTAATAAGCTTCCGTCAATGTTAGGTAAATCATCAGCGAAAAATATCTGAGCACCGGGAGTGCAGCGCATTAATATATTTGTTAGTTCACCTTCATTGTTGGAAGTGTTAACTGCGTTAAGTTTCGCTAATTTATTACAAAGCTCGTCCTCTATTTGCACTTTCTGCTCTTCGGTGAGCCTAATGCGACCTATACATACGCCTGGGTTGATATCATGAGAAAGCGAATCTTGTTGAAATCGCTCTTTGAATAAGGTGTCTAATGCCGTACCTTCTTCCATAATAAATCGACGACCAGAACGGTAAAACAAGCCGTCTCCGAAGTTTTCGACATATCCTAGAATTTCCGCGATACGCAAATAGAATCGTAAGCTTGTATCAGAAAGTCCGTAAGTTTGGGCTATCTCTTGCGGTTTAATATCACGAGAAGTCAGCATATAAATAAAATCAAGTAAATAAGGATGCTCAACGAAAAGGGCGCTCTCTTCATCTGTTAGCATTTGCTCGTTTTGGTGCTGAAGCTCGTTGGCTAAGGTTGCGAGTTCGATGAGATCGGTATTCAGGTAGTTCAGATAAATAAGTACTTTATCCAAACCTAAAGCTGGATTATGTAGGTGGCGTTTAATACTAGATAAAGGGATGCCACTTTTCTCTGACAAGGAATTGTAGCAAAGCCCTTCTTCTTTAATCTTTTGTCGTAGCGCTGCAAGTAAAAACTTTGGTCCAACATTCATCCTTGAATATCACCTTATTCGTTATTCCGTTTACTGGCTGATATTTTGCCTTTCAAGCAGCAGGTTTCGAATCGCTGTGCCTGCTTCTAGAATGTGCTTTTTCAGTAGGTACTTGGCGCCTTCGATATCGCGATTTTGGCACATTTCAAACAAGCTTAAGTGCTCTTCTTCTGCCTTTTTAATGCCTGTAGTAAACAATAGCTGCATGCGTATGTATCGGTCACACTTTGTGTTCAGGTTGTAAATGACGTCCATAGTTTCAGGCATGTTGGCTGGCGCATATAGGGCTTTGTGGAACTCGTAGTTGTAGTTGCTCCATTCTTCTACTTCGTCGCCACTATTCACTACTGACTCGAAACGTTCGCGAACTTCGCGCGCGCGTTCAAGGTCAGCGTCTGTCATATTTTGAATCGCGCGCTCTAAAATGTGGCATTCCACGACAGCGCGCAGTTCAAATAGCTCATTGATTTTCTCTGGAGATAGCTCAGTGACCGTCGCACCTTTGTGAGGTTCAAAGCTAACGAGTCCTTGTGCTTCCAATTGAACTAACGCTTCACGCACAGGAATTCGGCTAACATTAAACTCTTTTGCTAACGCATCTTGACGTAAAGGTTGACCAGTTTTTAACTCGCCCTTCAAGATCTGAGTTCGAATTGCTTCCTCAACGAGCTGAGTGCGCGTTTTAAAAACAGGTTTCTGTGACATTGAAGTCTCCCGTGAAATTAATATTGTATCCAATCCATTTTACTTTAGTAGTTTATTGTTTTTCTGGCACAAACCAACTAGGAAAGAAGGTTTTGAGAAGTAGAGTGAAATAAAAGGCATCAGTTGATGCCTTTTTGAGCCATTTGGTGGGCTTATTGGGACACACTGCCATCTATGGCGCGTTGGATACCCAGTGGGTTCGACGCTTTTAATGAATCCGGCAATAAAGATTCTGGCAAAGCTTGATAAGAGACCGGACGCAACCAACGATGAATAGCCTCCGCACCGACAGATGTTGAGGCAGAATTGGTTGAAGCCGGATATGGTCCACCATGAACCATAGCGTAACCAACCTCGACGCCAGTTGGCCAACCGTTGAATACAAGGCGTCCGGCGATTTCTTCCAAACTTGGAAGCAGTTGCTTGGCTTGTTCTTCGTCTTCAGCGGTAGCGTGAAGGGTTGCGGTGAGCGATCCAGTCAGTGAATCACTCAGTTTCAACATGTCATCGAAATCTTCACAGATTACGATTAACGATTGAGGACCAAATATTTCTTCCTCCCATTGCGGGTTTTCACGCCAGTTTTTACTGTCCGTCACGAACAGTGCTGGTGAGACATTGGTCGCTTCTGCTTGTTCAGAACGAGTGACGTTAATGCCTGTTTCGGAAGCTCGCTTATCCACTTCGGATTCATACGTTTCTCGGATTCCTTGCGTTAGCAAAGTGGCCGTTGATTGTTGTCGAATTAACCCTTGAGCGATTTCGATAAAGGCTTGCGTTTCTGGGCTATTCAAGACAAATACAATGCCTGGTTTTGTACAAAATTGTCCACAGCCCAAAGTCATAGAAGCCACAAATTCTTCAGCCAATGATGCGTTTGCCCGTATGGCTGAAGGGAGAATAAATGTTGGATTAATCGCCCCTAGTTCGCCATAGAAGGGGATTGGCTCTGGTCTTTGCTGGGCTAGATTGAACAGCGCACGGCCACCACCGACTGAACCTGTAAACCCAACCCCTTTAATTTTTGGATGGGTAACGAGTGCTTGGCCAAGTGCACGTTTGTTACCTTGCAATAGCGTGAAGATGGCTTGCGGTAAGCACTCTTTCTCAAGTGCAGCCTCAATACACTCAGCAACAAGTTGACTGGTGCCAGGGTGGGCGGTATGGCCTTTTACAATCACAGGGCAGCCAGCAGCCAGTGCCGAAGCCGTATCGCCACCTGCAGTAGAAAATGCGAGCGGAAAATTAGACGCACCAAACACGGCGACAGGGCCAATTGCGATTTGTTGACGGCGAATATCTGGTTTTGGCAGTGGTTGACGGTTTGGGTTTGGCGTATCGAAAATTGCTTGATGGTGATTACCCGATCTCACAACCTCGGCAAATAGTCTTAATTGGTTCGCGGTACGTCCTATTTCGCCGCTTAAACGTGCTTCGGGAAGGGCAGTTTCTAAATGAGCACGAGCAACGATTTCTTCACTCTTCACTTCCAATTCAGAGGCGATAGAGCAAAGTAAGCTCGATCGCTTTGCATTACTTAGTTGGCGAAACTCACGCGCAACGTTTTGGGCGGCTGAGGCGGCTTGATTAACTTCTTGCTCTCCATGTACCGGAAACGCAATAGGTAGAGGCTCACCAGTAAAGGCGTTGACTGCGTAAAAAGTGGTTGGTTCTTGTGGGTTCATCATTCTTCCTTACTATCCTTATTACTTCACTTCAAATCCGTACGCATATGGATCTTCATCGTCTACCCATATTGTGTTGTGACCGTATACTTGTGCCCATCCTTCAATACTTGGCAAAATAGCGGCTTTGCCATTCACTTCGGTAATGCCTTCTATACGTCCTTGAAATAGGCTGCCGATGATACTTTCGTGAACAAAGTCTTCTCCTTGATTGAGTTTGCCTCTTGCATGCCATTGCGCCATGCGTGCACTAGTACCCGTACCACATGGCGAGCGATCCAACGCTTTGTCGCCGTAAAACACAGCATTTCGAGCGGTGGCGTTTTCTTGAGTGGGCTCTCCGGTCCATAGCACGTGAGAAACACCGCACACTGTCGGATCTTCTGGATGTACGCACTCAACCGCTCGAGATACCGCTTCGCGAACTTTTGGAGAAAGCATCAAAATTTCATCTGGAGAGTAGTGTTCAAGTCCGGCGTAGTTTTCTTGAGGGTCGACGATTACGTAATAGTTTCCGCCATAAGCAACATCGACAGTGAGCTCACCTAAGCCCTCTATGTCCACGGTTACGTCTTGGTGGGCAAGGTAAGCCGGTACGTTAAATATCTTTACCGACGTGACCTTGTCACCTTTTGTTTGGTAGTGCACTTCGATTTGTCCTGCTGGGACATCAAGTATCAAACGACCTTCTTTTTGGGGAGTGATAAGGCGATTTTCGATAGCGGTGGTGACGGTTCCAATGGTGCCGTGGCCACACATTGGTAAGCAGCCACTGGTTTCAATAAACAGAATTGAAGCGTCTGCGTTATCGCTGCAAGGAGGCAAGACAACGGACCCCGACATCATTGAGTGTCCGCGAGGCTCAAACATGAGTGCCTGACGAATCCAATCATAATGCTCAAGAAAGTATTGGCGCTTTTCGCTCATGGTATTGCCTTCGAGTGGAGGCACACCGCCTGCGACCAGCCTAACTGGGTTGCCGCAGGTGTGGGCATCAATACAGAAAAAAGTTCCTTGTCTCATTTTTCGCTCCTTGCTGAAAAAATGGTTGAATTAAACAATAGTGATGTTAACGTAATGTAAAATATATTGTATACAATCTACGTTTTCAAGTGTGACTCGGAGCATATTTATGTTGGTCAAGGATGAAACAAAAAAGGAAAGGATCGCCGTGATAGGTGCGGGGATTATTGGCTTATCAATTGGATTGAAGTTGCAGCAGCAAGGTTATCAAGTCACAATTTTTGATCCCAATGGCGTGGGGAATGGATGCTCTAAGGGAAATGCAGGTCATATCGCGACTGAGCAAATCTTCCCTCTTGCAACGCCAGCGCTGCTTCCACAATTACCTAAAATGCTGCTAGATCCCAAAAGTCCGGTTTCGATCCGTTGGCAAGATATTCCAAGCACTATCGGGTGGATGATTCGTTTTCTATTACAAACAAAGCCATCAGCCGCGGAGCAGGCAAAAAACGCGATTAAAACTCTTAACGAGCGGTCAGTGGCAAGTTGGCGTGGCGTGCTTGATTCAATCGGAAAAGCGCATCTAATAAAAATGAATGGTTCATTGCTCACTTTTGAAAACGAGAAACTGTTTAAAGACTACCAAAGTACGCTTAACTCACTGGCCAAAAACGGTGTGGCGTATCAAGTTTGGACGCAAGAGGCGATTCGAAAGCGGATACCTGATCTCAGCCATAAGGTTCGTGTCGGCGTCTTTTTTCCCGATACAGGACATACGCTAGACCCTTATCAGATCTGTGTTGAGCTAAGTGAAGCTTTTGAAGCTCTTGGCGGTAAGATTTTACAAAAAGGTGTATCTGCGTTGGAGAAAAATGGTGATGTGTTGGTTGAGTCTCAAACACATTCATTTGACCGAATCATTGTTGCCGCTGGTGTACATTCTAAGCCTTTGATATGGCAGCTAACCGGAGTCAAAGTGCCTATGCAAGCCGAGCGTGGTTATCACCTAATGGTGGATGACAAGCGTGATGTACTGCCATTTCCTATTAGCTCTGCCGATAGAAAATTCATCATGACTCCGATGTCTGGCGGGCTACGCTTGGCAGGCACTGTTGAGTATGCCGATGTAGAATCACCACCCAATATGAAACGTTCAGAAATGCTTTTTCAGTTAGGTGATGAGATGTTTGAATCGGAGTTAAATCCACTCAAGCAAGGAGAAAAGTGGATGGGTAATCGGCCTTCAACAGTCGACTCGTTACCGGTTATTGATAGCATTTGGGATGGAAATGTATTACTGGCATTTGGCCACCAACACCTTGGATTAACTCAAGCGGCGATTACGGCAGATCTCCTTTTAGAGCTTATCGAAGGAAAGCCGACATCGATTGATCTATCACCTTTTTCATTACAACGATTCGCCTGAAAAATTTAATATTAAATATTGTATAAAATATATTAAATGCTAATGTTAACTTAATTTTAACAAAAATGGTGTCCAACAGCCGTACTCGGATGCCTCCAGAAAAACAACCAAAAGGAGTAAAACATGTCACGAATGACCAAAGCACCATTGGCGCTGTTGATTTCAGGAATGCTGTTGGGGGCCTCTGCTTATGCTGAAGACAAATTGACGGTCGTATCTTGGGGTGGTGCATTCACCAAGAGCCAAGTGGAGGCATATCATAAGCCTTTCATTAAAAAAACAGGTGTTGAGATCGTATCCGAGGATTTCAGCGGCGGATTAGCTGAAATTAAAGCACAGGTGGAAGCGAACAACGTGCGCTGGGATTTGGTTTCTCTCGACAAGCCAGACATTGTTCGTGGTTGCGCCGAAGGGTTACTAGAACCAGTGAACCCAAGTATTTTGCCTCCGGGCGCAGATGGAACACCAGCACAAGAGGATTTTATTGATGGTGCGATTCACGAGTGCGCAATCAATACCATCGTAGTGTCCACTGTATTAGCGGTGAACGAAGACGCGTTTAAAGGTAAGGCTTTGCCAAGCAAGTTGACCGATCTTTTTGACCTAAAAACTTTTCCAGGTCGACGTGCATTGCAAAAACAACCTCAGGGCAATCTTGAGTGGGCACTATTGGCTGATGGTGTAAAGCCAGAAGAGGTCTACAGCCTGCTCGAAACCGAAGCGGGGCGTGAGCGTGCTTTTGCTAAGTTGGATACGATCAAATCAGAAGTACTGTGGTGGACAACAGGTGCCCAGCCACCTCAAATGCTTGCAGACAAAGAAGTGGTGATCGCCTCGGCGTTTAACGGCCGAATCCACAATGCCCGTAAGGATGAAGGTCAACCATTTCGGATTATATGGGACCGTCAAATGGGTTACATGAATGGATGGGCGATACCTAAAGGGAGTGAGAACACAAAGCTTGCATTGGACTTCATTGCTTTTTCTTCAGGAACAAAACCATTAGCTGATCAAGCTAAGTACGTTGCCTATGGGCCTACGCGTAAGTCGTCTTCGGCGGAGGTGAACCCAGACATTTTAGCGAACCTTCCTACCGCACCTCAAAACTTCCAAACCGCCTTCCTGATTAACGATGAATGGTGGTCAGACTACGCGGATGAACTCAATGAAGAGTTCAATACCTGGCTGCTTAACTAGGCGTTAATTTGTGTATGGGGTCGAGTTTTCATCCATAAGCGAGGTTCCGTACTTTCCTCAACTGTATTTATGTTTTCGGAGAAATGATGAAAGTCATCGAAGCACAGCAAGTCGCGCAATGTTTAACAATGAAGTCTCTTATTGAAACGATGCGTGAAATGTACTCGCGGCCAGCAACAATACCTCAACGCCGAGTCATGCCCTTAGAAGAGGGAGAATACGAGGCGTTTGCGCTACTTCCAGCTTGGAACCAGGAGTTGATTGCGGTGAAAGCCTTTACGTATTTCCCGCATAACCCTGAGCAAGGCAAAGATACGCTTGCATCTAAGCTGCTTGTTTTTAGACGAAACGATGGTGAGCCGCTCGCACTCGTGGACGGTAAAGTTTTAACGTTTTGGCGCACCGCCGCAGCTTCTGCGTTGGCAGCGGACTATTTGGCGCGTCCCGATGCTGATCGTCTGTTGATCTGCGGAACGGGCAATCTTGCGCCTTATTTTGCGTGGGCATACGCTGCGGTTCGCCCACTTAAGCAGGTTTATATTTGGGGGCGTAACTCAGATAAAGCCGAGGCGACGGTAGATGCCATTGTGTCATCTTCAGAGTATCAGTCGCTTCCTGATGAGCGTCGGTTTCGCGTTTCAGTCGTAGAAAAAGTGGACCACGTTATCAAACACGTTGACATCATCAGCTGTATTACTGCATCAGCAGAGCCTTTGTTTAATGGCGCAGACGTGCAGCCGGGCACCCATATTGATTTGGTCGGTAATCATGACTTGGACAAGCGTGAATGTGACTCCGAAGCAGTGCAACGAGCACAGGTGTATGTTGATAGCCGTATTAATGTATTAGCCGAAGCGGGCGATCTTCTCATTCCAATTCAAGAGGGCGTATTCACGTCAGACGATATCAAAGGGGAATTACCGCAGCTTTGCGCCCAACAAATCTCAGGACGTCAAAACGATGAGGTCATTACTTTATACAAATCAGTTGGCAGTGCTTTGGCTGATTTGGCCGCTGTAAAGGCGGTGTTGTTAGAAAATGGCATAGATAGCCATGTCTGAGCATTTTCGCTCGTTCATTTAAATTGCATACAATATACATATAGGGAAAGTAGTTCATGAAAATTGATTGGAAAGGTGTTTATCCGGCGGTCAGTACGCAATTTCGTCAAGATCAGTCAATTGACTTAGACGCAACGCAAACCGTTATAGACAACCAGATTAAAGATGGTGTGAATGGCATTATCTGCTTGGGTACTGTCGGTGAGAACTGCGCGTTGTACCCGGAGGAGAAACGCCAGGTTTTGCAAGCGGCAAAAGAAGTCGTAAATGGCCGTGTGCCTTTGATTGCTGGTACAGCAGAGTCTATTACCACAGCAGCTGTTGATTACATGCAGGATGCGTACAAAATTGGTATCGATGGTTGTATGGTGATGCCTGCCATGGTTTACCGCACGTCTGAGAGCGAAACGTTCGAATATTACCGCACGCTAGCAGAAGCAACGCCAGAAATGCCAATCATGATTTACAACAACCCGGTTGCTTATGGTGTCGATGTAAACCTCGATATCATGGCGAAACTGGCTGAGTTTGAAAGTATTGTAGCTATCAAAGAGTCGACCACTGATACTCGTCGTATCACCGAGCTTTACAATAAATTTGATGACCGCTTTACCGTGTTCAGTGGTGTTGATGACATCGCTCTTGAATCATTGATGCTAGGTGCGACCGGCTGGATTTCTGGTTTAACCAACGCATTCCCAGAAGAGTCCGTTGCGATTTATAAACTGGCAAGCCAAGGTCGTTATGCTGAAGCGTTAGAGATCTACCGTTGGTTCTTACCCCTACTGCGTTTAGACACCATTCCTACGCTGGTTCAGTGCATAAAATTGGCCGAGCAAGTCTGCGGACGTGGCTCTGAACAAGTTCGTGCGCCACGCCAACTCTTACAAGGTGAAGAGCGTCAACAAGTCATTCAAATGGTTGAACATGCGTTAGAAACCCGCTTAGACCTATCCAAATACAATCTGTAATTGTGCTGTTTAGTAGAGCGTTAACTGACGCTCTACTCATTCGTAATATTCAAAAAATGAGAAGAGGGAAGTCATGAGCACGGAAAACAAGGACTATGTCAGCTTTCAACACGTTAAGAAAACCTACGATGGCACGAATTTGGTGGTGAAAGACTTCAACTTAGATATTACTCCTGGAGAGTTCGTTACTATGTTGGGGCCGTCAGGATCGGGCAAGACCACTTGCTTGATGATGCTAGCAGGCTTTGAAACTGCGACCGGTGGAGACATTTATATCGATGGCGTTCCTGTCAATCATCTCGCGCCGCACAAGCGCGATATTGGTATGGTGTTTCAAAACTATGCGTTGTTTCCACATATGACCATTGCTGAGAATCTTGCGTTTCCTTTAAAGGTGCGAAAACTCGACAGTGACACGATTCAAAGCAAAGTTCAGAGTGTATTAGAAATGGTCGAGCTTGAGCATGTTGCGACTCGATACCCGAAGCAGTTATCAGGTGGTCAACAACAGCGTGTTGCGTTAGCGCGAGCATTAGTGTTTGAGCCTAAACTCGTGTTGATGGATGAACCACTAGGCGCGTTAGATAAGCAGCTGCGTGAGCAAATGCAGATGGAAATTAAACATTTGCATGAAAAGCTTGGCATTACCATTTTGTATGTGACGCACGATCAAGACGAAGCTCTCACTATGTCCGACCGTATTGCGGTTTTTAATCACGGCGAAGTGCAACAACTCGCGACACCAACCGAGCTTTATGAATCTCCGAGTAATACGTTTGTTGCGCAGTTTATCGGAGAAAACAACCAACTCTCAGGTTTAGTCAAAGAGTGGAACGGAAAGTATTGCCAAGTGCTCGTTGGGAAAGAGTTATTTACTGCGAAACCTGTCAGAGTCTCTGAGCAAGGGCAGAGAACAACACTTTCCATTCGACCAGAAAAGATTGTTATTCAACCAGAGAAAGCGTCTTGTGAGAACCAAGTCTCGGGCGTCCTACGAGAATTGATTTATCACGGTGATCATTATCGTCTGGTCGTCGAAGTAGAGAGCGTTGGTCACTTCATCGTTAAAGTACCTAACGATAATCGTAAACACTTGCAGTTAACGCCTGGCTCAATTTGTCGTATTGGTTGGCAAAGTGACGATTGCCATGCTCTTGATGGGACACAAACTCAAAGTAGCGAGGTAGCAGCATGAGTCGAGAGCTAACCACATTAGATTCTGTATTGGAAATCGAACGCCAAGTTCATGAGCAAGAAACCAATCTGAAAGCGCAGCTGCAAAAGGCAGAGCGCCGAAAAAAGCTTCGCTCCATTATGCTCACAACGCCATTGGTGTGTTTTATTCTGCTTACGTTTGCTTTTCCTATCCTCGACATGCTTTTTCGAAGCGTGGATAACCGAGAAATATCCCAGTCACTCCCACAAACTATTCAAGCTTTAGAAAGTTGGGATTATCAAGGTCAGCCTCATCAAGAAGTCATTGAGGCATTCTCTGTTGAGGTACTTGCGCTTTATCAAAGCAAAGAGCTACCGAAAATAGCCAACCGGATGAATATTGAAGAGTCTGGTATGCGCAGTTTACTCATGAAAACCGGCAGAAAGTTGTCTCGGTTGACGTCGCTGCCGATCTCGGTGACACAGCTAGCTAAGCTGGATAAGCGTTGGGCTAATCCTAAATATTGGGCGGCGTTTAAGAATCTTAGTGGCGCATTAACATTCAGTCATTATCTTGCAGCGCTAGACTTGCAAGTGAATGAGTTTGGAGACATTGAGCCCCAACCAGAAAAACGCCAAATATACGTCGACCTTTTCTTTAAAACTTTTTGGATGTCTATCTCAATCACCTTAATTTGTTTGGTGATGGCGTACCCCGTTGCTTACCTGCTTGCCAATTTACCTGATAAGCGCGCGAACTTACTTTTAATTATTGTGCTGCTGCCATTTTGGACATCATTGTTAGTCAGAACCACGTCTTGGATTGTTCTGCTGCAAAACCAAGGGGTCATTAATGATCTCCTTATTTGGTCGGGTTTTACTTCTGAGCGAATTCAGATGATTCACAATACCTTCGGAACGGTGGTGTCTATGGTGCACATTCTGTTGCCGTTTATGATCCTGCCTCTGTATAGCGTAATGAAAGGAATTAGCCCAACTTATTTCCGTGCCGCTCGTTCTCTAGGCGCGACGCCTTTCATTGCGTTCATCAAAGTTTATATGCCGCTTACGTTACCGGGGATAGGTGCGGGGGCCTTGCTTACTTTCATTCTTTCTATTGGCTTCTACATTACGCCCGCTTTGGTTGGTGGAAGAAGCGGACAGATGATCTCCAATATGATTGCCTATCATATGCAGACATCACTGAACTGGGGGATGGCTGGCGCATTGGGTGGACTGCTTTTGTTCGTTGTACTGGTTCTGTTTTATATATTCAACCGTGTGGTTGGTATTAATAACCTTAAGGTAGGAGGATAACCATGGCATTACCAAACTATGCATCAAAAGTAGAGCGAGTTGCTTACGCAGGTTACTTAGCTTTTTGTGGGTTGGTGCTGTTCTTTTTAATCGCTCCAATTCTGACCATCATCCCGTTATCGTTTAATGCAACGCCTTACTTTACTTTTACCGAGGGGATGTTAAACCTTGATTCGGAAGCGTATTCTACTCGCTGGTATCAAGAAATGTTTACTAGTGATCAGTGGCTGTTGGCGCTGAAAAATAGCACGTTCATTGCTTTTATGGCGACACTCGTTGCAACAGGGCTGGGAACTCTGGCGGCGTTGGGTTTAGCCAGTAGTAATTTGCCTTTTCGCAATACGATTATGGCGCTGTTGATCTCACCCATGATCGTACCAGTCATTATCTCTGCTGCTGCGATGTACTTTTTCTACACGCGCCTTGGCTTGTCACAAACTTATCTAGGCGTCATTTTGGCACACGCTGCTTTAGGTACGCCTTTTGTCGTCATTACCGTTACTGCGACGTTAAGCGGCTTTGACCATAGCTTGGTAAAAGCGGCGGCTAGCTTAGGAGCAAACCCTGTTTATACTTTCAGACACATTACCTTTCCGCTGATTCGTCCGGGGATGATTTCTGGCGGCTTGTTTGCTTTTGGCACTTCGTTCGACGAGGTTGTGGTGGCGTTATTCCTGACTGGGGCAGAACAAAAAACCGTTCCGAGGCAGATGTGGTCAGGAATTCGAGAGCAAATTAGTCCGACCATATTGGCGGTCGCTACGTTGTTGATTTTTATGTCGGTGTGTTTGCTCGTGACATTAGAAGTTTTACGTAGACGTAATGTACGCATTCGAGGCATTCAAGAATAACCAAACTTTTGCTTTGTTGGTCACTTTGCACTTTTGTTTAGGGGCACCTCAATTTTTGATCAAATGCGCCTCATTGTAGGCGCTTTTCTTTTGTGTTTGTCGTCAGCGATGACTGACATATCACTCTTGTAGCTTAATGCCAGCTTGCTCGAAACGTGCCAAAGACGACTTGTTTGATTGCTGATACCAACTAGCTGGCATGTTTGATTTAAGTCGCGCTTTTTCTTCCTTGCTAATCACAACATAATGCAAAAACGTATCAAGTGTGGTTCCCATCACGTCAAATGTCATTTCCCCATCTTTGCTGATGGCTTTCAATAACCCAACCACGGTTTCCTCAGAGACTAACGGTTCAACCACCGCGTTTTTTCGCTCTTTTATTGATGTTGAAGCGGGCAGTCTTGCACGTGCCGTCTCCCAGCAAACTTTGTTGGTTTTACTGACAAGGTTGTGCTTGTAGCAGTAGTAACTGAATAAAAAGCGTGGCAGGTTTTGCCAGCGTTCGGCTTGGACTTCTAACCAAAGGTGTTGTAGCTCAATATCAGCGTCGGTCATAAATATTATGGAAGATTATTAAAGTAGTGGCATTCTAACGTTTCATCAGCGATGCCGTCTATGATTCGGTTACTTCCCATCTTTATGTTGACACTTTGATTTTCAATGAAACAGTGACTTCTTATTACTGTAAATAGTGAGTGATTTGTCCAGTTTCTGACATTAGTGTTTGACTTGGGTAGTAGAGTGTGGGCGTTTTTGTTTTGAAGCGTCAATATACATCATCACATACTTACGTCTTACTCTTTCTGAAATAAATACTTTTATCAAAGTAACTGTGTGATTTTCATTCAAATAGTATGTGTTTCATGGTGATGAAAATTCTGTTTATTGCGCTACAATCGAGTGTCGTTCGTAGAATGTAGCCTAATGACGAAAACCTTGCGTCTTCTATCTGGCTTTTTGTGTGCTACTTTTTAATAAGTATCTTTTGGGTGGGTTTTTATGTTTGGAGTTAAAAGAAATGCTGCTATCTCTGGCTTGTACCAAGCGAGTGAACTTAAAGCAAAGCTGTTCTCCAAGGATTTGGAAATCTTAAGACTTAGAGCTGAAACTGAGTTTAATAAAGTGCTTGATGAGCTACTAAGAATTAAAGATAACAATTCAAGGCTTCGTGAAAGTGGGCTTATTGATAAGCTTGAGCAAGAGAAGTCTAAATGGAACAGTGATCAGCTCAAAGACATCGAGCAACGTATAAGTAATGTCGAGTTCTGTATTAAGGATTGTGCTTTATATGTCAGCAACATTGAGTCCCAATTCGCTGAGGATAGCGGTTTAGGATATGGTGAACTGAGCAGTCGTTCCCTTGAAGACGAGTTGGAAACACTATCTTTTAGTAAGATCCTTAACGCATCTGCACATGAGTACTTTTATAACTCTAAAGAGTATGAAATGTACCTTGAAAACACACCAAATACCGAATTTTTGCACGCGTTAAAAGAGCAAATTACCGCACTCTTCGACCACAAAGCAGCCTAGAACCTACAAAGTATTCCCCCATTGCCCGATTCCTTCTGAAGGGGCTTTGATTCGCGAATTTTTACCGACCCGCTTTGGAGTATACCTAGCCATTTAACGTGCTGGGTATACCCGTTTAACTACACGTTTCTTCTCTAGCTCATCTCTATTTTTTAACAAATACGAATTTTAGAAGCTCACTCCGTGTTCCTTCTAGTACCAAAAACTGACACCGCTACGTTTAGTTGTTAACAAAATGTTTCATCTTGTCTTGCGAGTAGATTATATGGAGATGCTCTTGCAGTAATAAGGGCAGTGGCGATGCAAAAGACGTAATGCATCTAAGGAAAACTCAATATAGAAGAAATTAGATGGAACTGAAGACTTTGAGTGTCGCGATTGCGACAACATTAACCAGCACTGGCGTATTTGCGTTAAGCGAGCCAGTTTCTCAAGTTACAGAGCAACATGCACATTCGGCTCATACACACGGTGTTGAATCCAATCAAGTTGAATACCAACCAACCGCAACTCTCCCTATTCAGCCCTCCAAGGCAACTCGAGTACAGTCACTTGAAAGCCTTGATGAGTCGAGCACTGCTTGTGATTTGGAAGCATTGGTTACCGAAAGCAGCAACCAATTGATCGGCGAAATTTTAAGTCAGGGCGCGACGTGTGTGAACCAGCTATTCTCTGCTGAAAGTCGGATTCAAGAGTCGGTATTTAGTTCCGATCATATGTACAACATTGCGAAGCGTACTACGACATTGGCGGAGGGGTATACAGGTGGCGGGAGCGATGAACTAGAAACGTTGTTCTTATACTTGCGCGCGGGTTATTACGCCGAGTTTTACAATAACAACATCTCATTTATTGAATGGGTTACTCCAGCGGTGAAAGAATCAGTGGATGCGTTTGTTAACAACGCAAACTTCTACGAGAACAGCGATCGTCACGGCAAAGTGCTTAGTGAAGTCATCATCACTATGGATAGTGCGGGCTTGCAGCACGCGTACTTACCACAAGTGACCCAGTGGCTTACTCGTTGGAATGATCAATACGCCCAGCACTGGTATATGCGCAATGCGGTTAATGGTGTTTTCACTATTTTGTTTGGTGGGCAGTGGAACGAGCAATTTGTGCAAGTAATTGGTAACCAAACAGCCCTTGCCAAAGCTTTAGGCGATTTCGCTCTAAGGGCGTCATCAATCGGTGCTGAAGATGAGTTTATGGCCGCGAATGCGGGGCGAGAGCTCGGGCGTCTGACCAAGTATACGGGTAACGCGAGTTCTGTTGTGAAGAGTCAGCTGAGTCGAATCTTTGAACAGTATGAAATGTATGGTCGGGGTGACGCGGTTTGGCTTGCGGCGGCGGACACCGCCTCATATTACGCAGATTGTAGTGAGTTCGGAATTTGTAATTTCGAAACTGAGCTAAAAGGCTTGGTGCTATCGCAAACTTATACTTGTAGCTCGACAATCCGAATTTTGTCTCAGAATATGACGCAAGAGCAACACGCGGCCGCATGTTCTAAAATGGGCTACGAAGAGGGTTACTTTCATCAGTCATTAGAAACTGGTGAACAGCCAGTAAAAGATGACCACAATACTCAGCTCCAAGTCAATATCTTCGATTCAAGCACCGATTATGGTAAGTACGCAGGGCCAATTTTCGATATTAGTACTGACAATGGCGGTATGTACTTGGAGGGCGATCCTTCCCAGCCGGGGAATATTCCCAACTTTATTGCTTATGAAGCCTCTTATGCGAACGCGGATCACTTTGTCTGGAACCTAGAGCACGAATACGTGCATTACTTAGATGGTCGATTTGATCTCTATGGAGGGTTTAGTCATCCAACTGAAAAAATAGTGTGGTGGAGTGAAGGCATTGCAGAGTATGTCGCTCAAGAAAATGACAACCAAGCAGCACTTGAGACGATTTTAGACGGCTCGACATATACCTTAAGTGAGATTTTCGAGACTACTTATGATGGGTTTGATGTCGATCGAATTTATCGTTGGGGGTACTTAGCTGTACGTTTTATGTTTGAAAATCATAAAGATGACGTAAACCAAATGCTGGTGGAAACACGCCAAGGGAATTGGAGCAATTACAAAGCAACGATCACCCAATGGGCGAATTTATATCAAAGTGAGTTTGAGCAGTGGCAGCAAGCCCTTGTCTCAAATGGTGCACCTAATGCAGTCATAACCGCAAACAACAAGGGGAAAGTCGGTGAAAGCATTACATTTAGCAGTGAAAACAGTACAGACCCAAACGGGAAGATCGTCAGCGTCTTATGGGACTTCGGTGATGGCTCGACAAGTACACAAACCAAGCCGACGCACCAATATGGGAGTGAAGGGGAGTATTCGGTCAGTCTAAGTGTGACAGACAGTGAAGGCTTGACGGCAACCGCCACTCATAGTGTTGTTATCTCAACGTTGGGCGGTAATGACACATTGCCACAAGACTGCGCGGTGCAAAGTAAAGTAAGCGGTGGGCGCCTAACAGCAGGAGAGCCTGTTTGCTTGGCAAATCAACAAACCATTTGGCTGAGCGTGCCAGCGGTGAATGAGAGCTCAAATCTGGCGATAACGACGGGGAACGGTATGGGCAACCTAAAGCTTGAATACAGTAACTCTGGTTGGCCGGATGGTGCTAATCTTCACGGGTGGTCAGATAATATTGGTAATGGAGAGTGTATTACGTTGTCAAATCAGAGTAACTACTGGGGCTACGTTAAAGTCTCTGGTGACTTTGAGAATGCCGCCATCGTCGTTGATTTTGATGCTCAGAAGTGTCGTCAGTAGGGCATTTTAACTGCATCATTTTAATTTAATTGATCGCCTCGCTAACATTGCGGGGCGTTTTTGTTTTTCACGCCGTTATCTCTATAAAAAAACCAGCCCGAAGGCTGGCAAACAAGGAGTTTGAGATGAAAATGAAAACGTTATAAAGCTTGCTGATATCCTATTTCTCAATAAGTTGGGTTGTGCGTTGAAGCCAGTTTTTATCTTGCGTATCAAGAAAAGGGCTAAGTGCTTGATAGACTCGTGAATGGTAATGATTGAGCCAGTCTAGCTCTGCTTGATCTAGCATTGATAAATCAAGGGCGTTGGTCGCAATTGGAGCAAGAGTGATGGTCTCAAAACCGTAAAACGTGCCGAACTCATTTTGTTCTACTTCTACAACTTTAAGAATGTTCTCTATTCTTACCCCGTACTCACCTTCGCGATAAACGCCTGGCTCATTAGTAATGACCATACCCGGTTTTAGTTCAACCTCGTGGTGGCTTTGCGAGAAATTTTGTGGGCCTTCGTGAACATTCAAGCAAATGCCCACGCCGTGTCCAGTGCCGCACTTGTAATCAATACCATGTTGCCATAAGACGCCACGCGCCATGATATCAAGATTGGCACCCGTAGAGCCTTTCATGAATCGAGTCTGAGTCAGTCGGATGACCGCTTTGAGCACCAAGGTATAATCTTTGCGCTGCTTAATGGTCGGTGACCCGAAGTGGAAAGTACGGGTGATGTCTGTTGTCCCGCCAAGGTATTGGCCACCAGAATCGACGAGAAAGAAGTTGCTTTCATTGACTGCCGCATTGCTTTCTTCATCGGCGGCATAATGCATTTTTGCCCCGTGAGCTGCGAAGCCTGCGATAGTGCGGAAACTGTCACTCACATAATGTCGGGTTTGACGGCGATAGTGATTCAGTTGTGCCTCAGCAGACAATTCTGTAACGAGTCCGCTTGGAACTTGCTCTTCGAGCCAGTTCATAAACCTTACGATTGCCACACCATCATCTGTTAATGCCTGTTCTAGGCTAGTTAGCTCGGTCGCATTTTTTATGGCCTTCATTGCCGTTACAGGGCAAGCCATTGGCTTTAGATTCACATTCCCTTCAATCGAACTCACCAATAAGCTGTCTGTGTGGGTCGGGTTAAAAGCGAGCGATAATCCCTCACATTGCTGATTCAAATACTGACTTACGTAGTTGTAATGGCGAATGTGTACACTCTGATCGGTCAGCGCTCTTTCAACGTCTTGAGGCAGTTTGGCTTTATCAATAAACAGTGTCGCAAGTGATTGCTCTACGACTAGATAGGCTTCAGAAACTGGGCAGTAATTCGTATCACCACCTCGAATATTCATTGTCCACATGACATCATCTAGCGTTGACACTAATAAGCTATCTACTTGGTTCTCGGTTAACCAAGAACGGATTCTCGCTAACTTATTTTCAGTGTCAACGCCAGCAAAAGCGGTGGGGTGCTCGAATACGGGTGCACTTGGGCGAGGTGGCCTTTCAAGCCAAATCGGTGTGAGTAAATCCAGGTCGAGAATGATCTTAATGTTTTTCGCTTCAAAGGTTTGTTTGAGGCCTTGATAAAAAGCGTAACTGATGGCGCGCCCGTCAACCGCGATAATACTGTTTTCTGGTAGCGTGGTAGCCAGCCATTTGGCAACTGTCGGCGTTTCTGGTTGTTTGGCTTTAAACAGTTCAAGTCCTGTGCCGTGTAACTGTTCTTCAGCTTGAATATAGTAACGACCATCAGTCCACAGGCCACCACCTTGTTGGGTAATGACGACATCGCCTGCTGAGCCGGTAAAACCTGAAATCCAGCTTCGCGCTAACCAATGATCCGCTGAGTATTCACTGTTATGTGGGTCATTGTTGGTCACGATATATGCAGACACGTTGTGAAAGGACATTGCCTCACGCAATAACGTAAGGCGTTGGTTTACTGAGTTAGTATTGTTCATTAAATGGTTCCTAAAGTCATATTTGAGCAATAGATATGATGCTGCTCCGAGCCTGTTCTTATTGGGTTCTGTTGCCCGCATACTTCTGTTGCTTCTGGGCATCGAGTACGAAAAACGCAACCGCTCGGTGGATTAAGTGGAGAAGGAAGGTCGCCGGGCAATAGTTGTATTTCACGGTCACGTGCTAATTGCGGATTAGCTATCGGGACAGCAGATAACAGTGCTTTGGTGTAGGGGTGTTGTGCATCATCAAATACTTTATCGTAACGTCCTACTTCCATAGGTTTACCAAGATACATCACCATAACGCGGTCGCTGATGTGGCGCACCACGCTTAAGTCGTGCGCAATCATTACCAGTGTTAACCCCATTTCTTGTTTAAGATCATCTAGAAGATTGATGACCTGAGCTTGTATGGAGACATCTAGCGCACTAACGGGTTCATCACACACGACCAAATCTGGATTGAGAATTAACGCTCTAGCAATGCCCACACGCTGGCATTGACCTCCGGAAAATTCATGTGGATAGCGGTTTCGCTGGCTAGCCAAGAGACCCACTTTATCCATCATAGCGATGACACGCTTTTCTACCTCTGCCCGTTTAAGTTGCGGCTCGTGGGTGAGCAGTGGTTCGGCGATGCATTCTGAGATGGTTAACCTCGGATTCAAACAAGCGGATGGGTCTTGAAACACCATCTGAAATTCTCTGCGTCGAGAGGAAAGCTCTTTTTTACTAAACCCGAGCATGTCTTGACCTTTCCAAGTCAACTCGCCTTGTGTAGGTTCAATTAAGCGAAGTAAGGCGCGTGCAAGCGTTGATTTTCCGCAGCCTGATTCCCCCACAATGCCAAGTGTTTCGCCTCTATAAACATCTAAGTCGATACCATTGACCGCTTTCACGATTTTACGTCGACTTGGAATAAGGTGACGCGACACAGGAAAGTGGACGTTTAAATCACGAGCAGACATGAGGACTTCTTTTTTATTCATAACGCCTCCTTAAGCTTTTATTTGAATAGGAGTGATAACACTGGGTGCGTTAACGTGACAGGCAATGGACTGGCTCGTGTTTAATGGAGAAAACCGTGGGGTTTCGTATTGGCAACGCGTCTCTCGATGCTCGCACCGCTCTCTAAACGGACACCCTTTATGGTTAATCAACGCACTTGGTGGGTTACCTGGGATGGTTGGTAAACGCGGCATATCTTCAGTGATAGAAGGAATAGCCTTTAGCAGGCCTTGAGTATAGGGGTGAGCAGGTTGAGCGAACAATGTCTCGGTATCTGATTGCTCCATTTTTTGACCACCATACATGACCAATACGCGATCACACATCTCGGCGACGACGCCCATATCGTGAGTGATCAGTAAAATGGCCGTATTGAACTCTTGTTGTAAGTCTCGTAATAGCGTCAAAATTTGAGCCTGAACGGTTACATCTAATGCGGTGGTTGGTTCGTCTGCAATTAACAACTCGGGCTTACACAACAACGCCATCGCTATCATGATTCGCTGACGCATTCCGCCAGATAATTCGTGAGGGTATTGATTCATCCGAGTTTCGGGAGAGGGAATACGCACCGCATCCAACATGTGAATCGATTCCATTTTTGCTTGTTTTCGGCTCATTCCTTTATGAATCATGAGAACTTCACAAAGCTGCTTGCCAATTTTCATGAATGGATTAAGTGACGTCATCGGATCTTGAAAGATCATTCCGATTTTCTCTGCACGGATGCGGTTGAGCTGCTTTTTCGACATCGCGAGTAAATCATCACCGTGGAACATTGCGCTTCCAGACACGGCGCCGTTGTCTGCGGTTAACCCCATTAATGCGAAAACAGATTGGCTTTTTCCCGAACCTGATTCCCCAACAATCCCAAGAGTTTCGCCCGTTTTAATCGAGTAGGAGAGATTACTGACCGCTTGCACTTGCCCATCTGGCGTATCGAAGCGCACGTTCATGTTTTCAATAGATAGCATGGGTTTGTCCTTATCGGTCTTTCGGGTCAAGAGCATCACGCAAGCCATCGCCGATGAAGTTAAAACAAAAGAGGGTGGCAACTAAAAACAGAGAGGGAAAAAGCAGCATCCACAATGCAACGTCAATCGTTTTTGCGCCTTCGGAAATTAGGATTCCCCAGCTCGTGTCGGGTGGTTGAACACCAAGCCCTAAGAAGCTCAAAAACGATTCGAACATAATGAATCCTGGTACCATTAATGAGGAATAAACCATCACGATCCCAAGCACATTAGGCAGAACATGGCGTCGGACAATTGTCAATTTAGAAACCCCAATAGAGTGTGCGGCTTCGATGAACTCTCTCTTTTTTAGACCGAAGGTGACACCACGTACAACACGGGCAATGCCCAGCCAAGATACCATTCCGATCACGATAAAAATCAGGTAGATGTTGTTGCCAAAAAGGGTAACAAACAGGATAACCATAAACATAAATGGCACCGAATCGAGCACCTCAATAATGCGCATCATTACGCTATCGACAACGCCGCCAAGATAGCCGGAAATACTTCCCCAAATCGTACCAATAACAACGGCGACTAAGGCGCCGACAAAACCCACCAAAATAGAGAGCCTGCCGCCTTGCATCGTGCGAGCAAAGACATCTTGCCCGAGATCATCGGTACCAAAGTAATGGCCACTGCTCAGTGAAGGTTTCCCTAGCTCGTATGGATCGATGAGCACTTCCCAGTCAATTTCATCATGGCCAAAAGCGGCAAGAGAGGGGCCGAAGGTGATGCATAAGGTAATGAACGCCAAAACATACACTGATGTCATCGCGGCTCTGTTTTTACGAAATCGAGTCCATGCATCCTGCCAAAGACTGCGACCTTCGACGGCTTCAATATTGTCGACGACTTGATCTTGAAGAGCTTGTGTATCCAGTTTTTTAATCGTTAACATGCCGGACTCCTAAACGCGTATACGAGGGTCGATAATCGTATATAGCAAGTCGACCACAAGGTTAAAGAAGATAGTGAGTGAAGCGACAATCAGAGTAATGCCCATTACTAGGCCGTAGTCGCGGTTGAGAGCCCCAGACACAAAGTGTTGTCCCATGCCACCTGTACCAAAGAAAATGTCGATAATTACCGAGCCTGTCACGACAGACACAAACGCAGGGCCGAGCATCGCAACGACGGGAATCAGGGATGGTCGCAAAGCGTGATGGAATAAAATGTAGGTTGTGGACAAACCTTTGGCCTTTGCCGTTCGAATGTATGGTTGGTTGAGTGTTTCAATCATTGCGCCACGCATGACGCGTGCAATACTCGCAATGGAGCCAATCGCCAGGCTGAGCACGGGAAGAACAAGAAAAGCCAGCTTTCCTCCTTCCCAACCACCAGCAGGGAACCAGCCGAGCTGAATAGCGAAAATCATGACTAAAACTGGAGCAAGCACGAAAGCCGGAACCACAACTCCAGTCATCGAAAGTGTCATCAGGCCGTAATCTAGGCGGCTATTTCGGTTCAATGCCGCAATGGTGCCAAGCAACATGCCAAGTGGAACGGAAATACAAAAAGAGAGTACGCCTAATACTGCTGAAACAGGCCATGATTGTGCGACGAGCTGTGTAACACTGAAGTCTTGATAAACGAAGCTCGGACCGAGATCTCCTTGTATGAAATTACCAATGTAAATCCAAAACTGAGTAAGGAAGGGCTGGTCCAAATGGAATTTTGCTTCGATATTCGCACGTACCACCTCTGGCATAGGCCGTTCCATATCAAATGGCCCCCCTGGTGCAATGTGCATCAGCCAAAATGATACGAGTGCGATGAATAGAAGCGTGGGGATAGCGATAGCTAATCGCTTAACAATGTACCAAATCATGATCCATCATCCTTTGGTCGTCCGAAATCACTTCGAACGGTTATGAATAAAAAATGGTCTGAGCTCAGGTTGCCTTCTCCACCGAGAGATATGAGGAACGGCAAGTAAACATTGAACTTGCCGACTCAGACCGAAAACATGCTTTTAGTGGGCTTTTACATAGACATTCTTGCGGTAGTACGACGACTCAGGGTTTGTCAGTTCGTAGCCGCCCACGTAAGGCTTGATGAGGTATTGATCGTTACCCGGACGATAAATAGGAATAATGGCCATGTCTTCAATCAGCATGCTTTCTGCTTGTAGATATAGTTCTGATGGGTTGCTCATGGTCTTTGAGCGAGCCATTAACTCGTCGTATTGCGGGTTGTTATAACGAGAATCGTTGTACTCGCCACTAGAAACGAAGATATCCAACCATGTAGAGGCTTCATTGTAGTCGGCCGTCCAGCCGCCGCGAGTAATGTCGGTCGGCTCTTTAAGTGCGTAGAACACTTTCGGTTCTAGCTGTTTTATTGTGACTTGCGCACCCAAACGGCTTTTCCACATACCTGCCATGGTCGTTGCCATTTTTACGTCCATCGAGAAAGTTGGTACGGTAAACGTCAACTTAAGCGGATTGCTTTTATCGTATCCAGCTTCTGACAGTAATTGCTGCGCTTTTTCGATACGTTTATGACGGTTCCAAGTTGCGAACTCAGGAGTGTGAGATTTAAAACCATCTGTTTGAGGTGGCACAAGGGTATACATTGGAACCCCACCGTTTCTCAAGATAGCACTCGTTAACAGTTGACGGTCAATGGCATATGAGAGGGCTTTACGGACCCGCACGTCTTTTGTTGGTCCTTGTTGAGTGTTGAGGTAATAGAATGTGGAGCCAAGAGACGCACTGGTGCTTGCCACTTCTTGTGGGCGTTGTTGAATTAACTTTTTCTTCTGAGCGGCAGGAATGGAAACCGCTTGGTCTATCTCACCGGCTAGGTAGCGGTTTAGCACTACGTTTGCATCACCAATTGGTAGCCAGGTGACTTTTTCCAGCACTACATTGCTTGCGTCCCAGTAATGTGGGTTTTTAACCATCACCAGTTTTTCGTTAACTTTCCATTCAGAGACAGTAAACGCACCATTTGTAACGATATGCTCAGGCTGGGTCCAACGGTTGCCATGTTTTTCAACGGTCGCTTTGTGAACGGGGGCAAGCACTGGATGACTTAATAGTTTCGTAAAGAAGGGAATAGGCTCTTCGAGTGTTACCTGGAATGTTTTTTCATCCAGCGCCTTCACGCCCAAAGACTCAGGCTCGGCTTCGCCCTTCATAATGGCTTGCGAGTTTTCGATATTTGGAATGGCCGCAAACCAAGCGTACGGTGAAGCAGTGCTTGGATTCAGTAAGCGTTGCCAGCTGTAGACAAAATCTTGTGCAGTGACCGTTTCGCCATTTGACCATTTTGCATCACGTAAGTGGAAGGTATAAACCGTATTGTTGTCATTGACTGACCAAGATTCAGCAACACCAGGAATGGTTTTACCTTGCTTATCTTGAATGACCAGACCTTCAAACAGGTCTCGACCGAGATTGAAAGCGGGCTCTGCGGCTTGCTTGGCTGGGTCAATAGAAGTAACTTCAGCCCCATTGTTTAGCGTAATTTCTTGTGTCTCATCGAGGGTCACACCTACGGGATACGGCGCGGCATAGCTTGATGTTGCCAGTATTGGACTCATCATCGACGCTAATAAAAGCAACTTAGGTAATTTCATCCTTGTCTCACTCTTTTCATCCTGAAAGATGCCAAAAATGTATATTGTATAAATTGTCTACACAATCGAGTTTTAACATTACTGTAACAGGGTGTCAGGTGTTGAGCTGTCTAGTCTCAAAAAGTGAGCTAGGGGAATTTCTTTGAAGATCTGATATCAAGTTGGCATGACGGGAAGTAATTTTGCTTCGATACAAATTAAAATCCCCTTCAAGCACAGGCTAGAAGGGGAAGATAGTCAGTCTGCTCTTCAAAAGGCATGACGTTAACTGACTAGGAAATGTTTCACGAACTCAGTGATTTTGACCATATCACTTACCGCGATAAACTCTTCTGTCGTGTGTACTTTTGCCATGCCAGTTGAAAGGTTGACCGTTGTGAGACCTTTCTTGTTAAAGTTGTTGGCATCGCTACCGCCGCCAGTGCCTTTTGTGAAGGCGTCAATTCCTAACTCTGAAAACGCTGCTTTTATAGCGTTTACGTGTGGGTGGTTTTCTTCAATAACAAAAGCGTCGTAGGCTCGGCTAGATTCAATTTCGACTTCTGCACCGTGTTTTTCACAGACAGACTCTAATGTTGAGATCATATGATTGACCTGAGCATCTAGTTTATCGCCATTCAGGGAGCGTGCTTCTGCCACGATTTTTAATTCAGGCATAACAATGTTTGTGGCCTGACCGCCGTTAACCATACCGATGTTGGCTGTCGTTTCTTCGTCGATGCGAAGCAGCTTCATTTGGTTGATGGCATCTGCCGCCACCATGATCGCACTGATGCCTTCTTCTGGCGCAAGCCCTGCGTGTGCTGGTCGACCTTTGATTTTTGCCATGATCTTTTGCTGGCCTGGGGCTGCGGTCACAATGGTGCCAATAGGGCCACCCGTATCTAACACGATTGCTTCCGTTGAAGTGACGTGTGACATATCGAAGTATTGTGAACCGAATAAACCGCCTTCTTCATACACGGTGAAAGCAAGTTCTAACGTTTTGTGCTCACGGTTTTCCGCTTGAATACAACGAACGGCTTCCATGATGGCAGCAATACCAGATTTATCATCGCCACCGAGAATCGTATGGCCTTTTGAACGGATAATGCCGTCTTCGATGAGTGGCTCAATGCCAATACCTGGAGTGACCGTATCCATATGACAGCTCATTAGGATAGAGCCGTCTTTTTTGCCGTCTAAACGGGCGTACACGTTAAAACCGTTAGAAATGTGCTCAGGCACTGGAAGCTTGTGCACGGTAAAGCCTAGCTCGCCTAGCTGTTCTGCCAGTGTTTCTGCAATTTGTTTTTCGTTTTTTGATTCGCTGTCGATACGTACTAGTTGGCAAAAGTGTTCAACTAAGCGTTCTTGATTAATGTGCGTCATTAGATGTCTCTTTTTCTGATCGAGCGTGAAGCCTTGTGGCTCGGCTCGAAAGGGAACAGAGCACCACTTATGGCATAGTTACTTTTGAATAAAACTGAGGTGAATCAATAAAGGGGTATCCATGACACGATTCTGACCGATGAGCCTTTCGAACTGTATGAAGCGTCACGAAACATTACTTTTGATGTTTTGCAGGAGCAAATGAATAAATCGGATAGAGATAGGGGGCAATAGATTTTCCATCCCCTTTTACTTTTTGAGTTACGTTGCCAAGATAAAATGCCAAAGTAACAACTTGTTTACATTTTATGTGGTGGCGTAAAGCCGAAAATATCAATCTAATATATTGAAAGTAGGCAGTTTATTTAATGTTTACAAAAGTGGATTCGACGCGCACTCTTCGTGTAACATATATTTTACAATTGTGCGTAAAAATCGCCAAGATAAAGATTTCTCCCCACGTATTCCAATTTCTCAATACCTGCGCCAAGTTAGAAAAATAAGTCCAAACAAAAGCTACTGAGACAAGGAGAAAGTCATGGTTGATGCATATAACCCATTAGGAACAGACGGATTTGAGTTTGTTGAATATACCGCTGCTGACAACAAAGGCATTCAACAGCTTAAAGATCTGTTTATATCGTTAGGTTTTGCGGAGATTGCAAAGCATCGCTCAAAAGAAGCGTGGTTATATCGACAAGGTGACATTAGCTTTATTGTGAATGCGCAGCCGCATAGCCAAGCTGAGGGATTCGCCAAAGTTCACGGTCCGTCGGTTTGTGGCATGGCATTTCGTGTGAAAGACGCCACCGTTGCTCTGGCGCATGCGTTAGAGAATGGCGGTAAAGAATATAAAACGGAAATTGGGCCGATGGAGCTTAGCATTCCTGCTATTTATGGCATCGGTGAAAGCTTGCTTTATTTTGTCGATCGTTATGGAAAGCAGAGCATTTATGATGTCGATTTTCGTTTTTATGATGATGCTGATGAGCGTTTATCAAAAGCGAATGTTGGTCTTTACGAAATCGACCACTTAACGCACAACGTTAAGCAAGGCAACATGGATGTCTGGTCAGGTTTCTATGAGCGCATTGGTAACTTCCGCGAAATTCGTTATTTCGATATCGAAGGTAAGCTGACTGGTCTTGTCAGCCGTGCGATGACCGCACCTTGCGGCAAAATCCGAATTCCTATCAATGAGTCGTCAGATGATAAATCACAGATTGAAGAGTTTATCCGTGAATACAATGGCGAAGGTATTCAACACATCGCATTGACCACTGACGACATCTACGAAACGGTCAAAACCTTGCGTGAGCGAGGCATGGACTTTATGCCAACGCCAGATACTTATTACGAGAAAGTCGATCAGCGTGTTGAAGGCCACGGCGAAGATGTAAGCAAGCTTCGTGATTTGCAGATTCTTATTGATGGTGCGCCAACGAAAGATGGCATCTTGCTACAAATCTTTACTCAAACCGTTATCGGCCCTGTGTTCTTCGAAATCATCCAACGTAAAGGCAATGAAGGCTTTGGCGAGGGTAACTTCAAAGCGTTGTTTGAATCGATAGAAGAAGACCAAATTCGCCGAGGAGTATTGAGCGATGCATAAATGGATCACATTCCCTCATCGGGAGGGAGTGTGCTCTAAACAAGCACATGCTGACTTCCCGGAAGAGGCAATTTATGAACGTGAGGCAGGTCGAAGTGGCTTCTTCGGCCCCGCAACACATTTTCATCATCAACATGCCCCAACGGGGTGGTCTGAGTGGGAGGGCGAGCTACGTCCACGAGCGTTTGATTTTAATCTAGTCGAAAAAGCCAGCCATATTACCCCTTGGGCAGTCCCGCATCTATTACACAACGCGAATTGTAAAGTTCGTGTTTGGCGTATGGATGAAAAAATGGACTTCTTGGTGAGAAATGCAGATGGCGACGAACTGCTATTCATCCACCAAGGTACGGCAGATCTCTACTGTGATTATGGTCATTTGAAAGTGAGCGAAGGGGATTATGTCATGATCCCGCGCTCAACGAGCTGGCGTTTAGAACCAAGCGAGCCGATGTTCATTCTGATGATTGAAAACACCGATGCGGCTTATACATTGCCCGAAAAAGGCATGGTTGGAAACCACGCGGTGTTTGATCCGGCGGTTTTAGAAACGCCGTCGATCAACGATCAGTTCCGTGCTCAATATTCTGAGAATCAAACACAGGTTCAGGTGAAACGCCACGATAAAGTCAGTGTTATCACTTACCCATTCAACCCGCTGGATGCGATTGGGTGGCATGGTGATTTGGCGGTAGTAAAAGTGAACTGGCGTGATATTCGTCCACTTATGTCACATCGTTACCATTTACCGCCTTCTGCACATACTACATTTGTAGGAGCAGGATTTGTGGTGTGCACCTTCGTTCCTCGTCCAATTGAAAGTGATCCTGGAGCGCTCAAAGTACCGTTCTACCACAACAATGACGATTATGACGAAGTCTTGTTCTACCATGCAGGTGACTTCTTTAGTCGTGACAACATTGAAGCGGGTATGGTGACATTCCATCCAGCAGGTTTTACACATGGCCCTCACCCGAAAGCTTTCAAGGCAGGGCGAGAGCATAAGAAGACTTTTGCCGACGAAGTCGCGGTCATGATTGATACGCGTCACGCACTTCAGTTTTCGGATGAGCTGGAAAAAGTAGAAAACAAAGAATACGTCTATAGCTGGCAAGAGAAGTAAGAGGCAAGGATGAAATTAGCAACCAAGAAAAATGGCACTCGTGACGGTTTGTTGATGGTCGTGAGCAAAGACTTAACGCGCTGCGTACCAGCGACAGAAATTTTCCACCCCATGAACTTAGCACCGACGATGCAGGTGGCACTTGATAACTGGGATACGCTAGCACCACAACTGGAAGAGCTATACGTTGCACTGAACAATGGCACGATTGCAGGGTATGAAGAGTTTGAAGCGCACTACTGCGAGTCGCCGCTTCCTCGCGCTTATCAGTGGGCTGATGGCAGTGCTTACGTAAACCACGTTGAGTTGGTTCGAAAAGCTCGCGGCGCTGAAATGCCAGAGAGTTTTTGGACCGATCCGTTGATGTACCAAGGAGGCTCTGATGCCTTTATTGGTCCTTGTGACAACATCGAGTTTGCGAGTGATGAATGGGGTATTGATTTCGAAGGTGAAGTGGCTGTGGTAACTGGTGACGTACCAATGGGCGCGAGTGTTGCAGAGGCTCAGGAGTCGATTCGTTTGATCATGCTGGTGAATGATGTCTCACTGCGTGGGCTAATTCCCGCAGAATTAGCTAAAGGGTTTGGTTTTTTCCAATCTAAACCTTCTTCTGCGTTTTCTCCTGTGGCAGTAACACCAGACGAACTAGGCGATGCGTGGTACGAAAACAAAGTGCATTTACCATTGGTCTCGACCTACAACCACAAGCCGTTTGGTCGCCCGAATGCAGGTATCGATATGACGTTTGATTTCGCAGACTTAATTATTCACGCGACTAAAACGCGCCCGCTATCTGCTGGGGCGATTATAGGCTCAGGTACGGTATCCAACAAGCAGGGAACGGAACATGGCACTTCTATTGAAGAAGGTGGCGTTGGCTATTCATGTATCGCGGAAGTTCGCATGATTGAAACCATTCGTGATGGTAAGCCGTCGACTAACTTCATGTCGTTTGGAGATTCAATCAGATTGGAAATGTTCGATGCGGATGGCAACAACATATTCGGTTCGATTGACCAACAAGTTAGCCAATATCTCAGGCACTAACAGTGCTGGTTGGGAGACGATATGAGCGATAGCATGATTTTATACGGATACTGGCGATCATCGGCGGCATATCGTGTGCGTATTTGCTTGAATCTTAAAGAGTTACCGTATGATTCAAAATCGGTACACTTGGTGCGCAATGGTGGCGAACAACACAGTAACGAGTACCATGAGTTAAACGCTTCTGAACTGGTTCCTTTGCTGGTGGATGGGGAGGTTCAGTTAACCCAGTCACTGGCGATCATTCAATACTTAGAAGAACACTACCCGGATGTCACTGTGATCCCCGAGCAAACGCCGCTTCGATACCAAGCGCTAGCTTTGGCTCAGGATATTGCAATGGAGATTCATCCCCTGAATAACTTGAGAGTTCTACAGTATTTAGAGGGGGAGTTAGCTTGCGAGCCAGAGCGCAAAGTCGCTTGGATTCATCACTGGATCCACAAAGGTTTTACAGCATTAGAAGAGAAACTTCAGAAGCATCGTAAACTAAATGGTGATTGCAAGTTTAGCCTGACAAGCTCGCCATCTATTGTCGATATTTGTCTGGTACCACAATTTTATAACGCACAACGCTTTGGTGTAGATACCTCTCTTTATCCAACCATTAACGCTGTTGTGCAGTCATGCAATCAACTGCCCGCTTTTATTGATGCGATGCCAGAGAATCAGCCAGACGCTAATAGTTGATTCTTAGCATACATAATGTATTAACAAAATTTAAACGAGCCAATCCAAGTGTGTGATTGGCTTGTTTTTATTGGTGAGCAAAATTTTCTGTTTCTCGCTATCGTCGTGGCGCCTCAAAATTGCGAGGTTTTGTTGCTCTGCATAACATTTCCATTTACGCTTTGAGCAACGAGTTGTTTTGGATGCACTTTATTTATGACCAACATTTTTATCATTGTTGTTCTTCTGGTTTTATTCTTCTTTGTTATTCAAAAGTACGTGATTAAGCACGATGACACGCGTGATTATCCTTATCGCTCGAAAGGCCCTCTGCTCAGAGGTCAAGAGGGTGCGTTCTATAATGCGTTAAGAGCTGCGGTCGGGGAGCATGCCGTAGTATTCGCGAAAGTAAACATGTCCAGTTTGGTTACGCCAAAAGAAATCAAAAATAAGAAGCAGTTTTTTGTCGCGAACAATCGTATATCTCGAAGCTATTTTGATTACGTTATTTGTGACCCAAGGACACTAGAGCCGCGCGTTATCGTTGAATTGGATAATGGGCAGGAGCTAAACAAGGGTAAGATAGAAAGACAAAAGTTATTGATTCATGTTTGTAAGACGGCCAACCTGCCTTTAATTGGCGCCTCGGTAAAGCACAGTTATCAAGTTGGGCGATTACGTCGTTTGCTTGCGGCACACATTGATTTGATTGAGCCTGATAAAGAAGTGCGCTTTTGCAAAAAATGCGGCAGTCCGATGATCATTAAAACCGCAAGCCAAGGTGAGTTCAAAGGGAGACGTTTCTTTACTTGTAGCCGTCAGCCGAATTGTACATACACCGAAAATTATAACGTTGTGTTTGAGGCGGACGACTAAACACGACAATTAACCTGCAGAAATAAGGGGCTTTGATTAGAGATGATCAAAGCCTTTTTTGTATCTGTCCTCAAGGCAAGACCTATACTTTGAAAAAGAGTGCAGAATAGGGCAGCTATATGCGATACGGATGGATTTTGTCAGCATTGTTCATCGCATCTAATGTTAGTGCGATACCTAATTTGAAACCACTAGAGTGTGAATTGACAGAGACACCCCAAGATCATTTCTTGTTTTACCGAGAGCAAATGGTTTACCACAGTGAGCAGTTTGTCATATTTCAAAACTTCAAAGGCAGGGTGAGCACTCAAGTGGATGTTAAAACAGGAGAGTTGATCCGTACAACCTATATCGGCGAACCATTTAAACCTAAATATCAGATTTTGTTTGGTACTTGCCCTAAGGTATCGCAAACCTTACAGATTTGGATGCTCAGTGAAGTGCCTTACGACAATTAAGTGAGATAATAAAAGTTATATAGATCACACTTTTAAACCCTACAGGCCCAGTTCTTGTCGATAAAATCATCTGAAAACGCGTGTTGAGTTTACATTTTCGCCAAACGGTTCAAAGTTGGTAAATTTGTGCTTGCACCACCGTTCGCTTATAGCTAATATCCTCGTCGTTCCAGAGAAATGCGTCCGTAGCTCAGCTGGTTAGAGTATCGCCTTGACATGGCGGGGGTCGGTGGTTCGAGTCCACTCGGACGCACCATTCTGAATTGAATGGTTAGGAACATAAAAATTTGGGTCCGTAGCTCAGTTGGTTAGAGTACTACCTTGACATGGTAGGGGTCGGCGATTCGAGTTCGCCCGGACCCACCAAATTTTAAAAAAGCCCACCTTTTGGTGGGCTTTTTTGTGTCTGTAATTCATTGATACTCAAGTAAAACTACTTCTTTTCTTGTCCCTTGTTTTTGCTCTGCGTTAGCCCCTTGTCAGAGATAAAAGTGCACTACCTGATCCGCAACACAACCTCAAGACCCTAAATGCAAAGCATAAGGTGCATACGCTTCAAACCCACTAGAGCCGTCTATAAATTATGTTGCGTGCCACTTGCTGTGGCTTTAGAGGCACTGACTACTAATCTAAATTATCTGGCGTGTGAAGATTAGTGCCGCATATTGTACATTTGTAGTCACCAGTCGCTTCGCCTTCCATTAATGAGCTAATTATTGCTGCAAATAGACCAGAGAAGAAACCTTTAGCTTTTTTCTCGGTCTTTTCCTGTGCTTTAGAGAAGCTTTCGTACCGATGTAGCGTTACTTCTTTACAATTACAGCAAAACGCTCTTGTCTCTTCAGAACCGTACATTTTTACCAATTGATTTACTCCCTGTAAGTTAATTTCCCCAAGTGGCGTTATGTTCAAGGGTAAGTCACACAAGACTGATGTGTGACTTACCCTAAACACTAAAACGAACGTAATGTAAAACACCACATGTTATGAATGATTATTTAACGCCTTGTGATCCGAGCTTGCTAACTCTGCTGATTGAATAGTTGTGGCAATAAGCTCTTCAAACAGCTCTAATTGCCCAGCAGGTATCAATTGATTTTGTATAGCTTTTCGTTTGTTTGAGTCAAATAGCCGCTCTGTTAACCAACCAATTAGATACATCAGTGAAAGGCAGCCACCGGCCGTCGCTACATTACCGTCTATCACGAGAGGCAGATCCTGAACATCTCCTCCCATACTTTGTAGAACATCCTTTGCATCTGGGTTTGTTGTTAATCGCTTGCCTTTTAGTAAACCGAGTTCATGGAGGATGAATGATCCCGCACAAATCGAACCTATTAGCTGCCTATTTGGATCAAGATTCAACGCTGACATAAATTCAGCATCTTTTAAAGCGGCTGGAATACCCCGTTTGCCGCTTGTAATAAGAACGACATCTTGATTCGTCACCTCAGAAAGGTGTCCGTCTGTTTTAACTTTCATACCGAGGTGGGAATGATGTTCAGATTTAGTTCCAAGTATACTTACCGTCCAACTGTCGGTTGTGCGCCCTAGCAAGTCATACATAAGAAAGAAATCGACATCCGTGAAATCATCAAATAAAACAACGCCGATTTTATACATAACATTTATCCTTTTGGACTTACTCGTAAGTCGCAAAATGTGTAGTAGGAGGGGAGGGGCATTCAATACGCAAGCTTCTGCTGAGCACCTTAAATACCAAAGGCGGTGCAAACTAACAATGCCATGTGTACCAAATCCCTATTATAAAATTTTGTTATGTTTGTTTTACGAGCCCGCCCAGAAAAACTCAACCCTAATACCACTTGGGTCGTAACACATTAAATGTTTTGCGGGTCCTGTCTTAACAAGCTCGGGACCAAACTCAATTTCGATTCCCGACGCCATTAATTGATCACGCAACTCATAGAGTTGCTTCTCAGTCTCTACGAGTAAAGCTAAGTGATGCAAACCAATATTCGTTTTTCTGTCAAATGGAGTGGCGGCATCAGCCTTAGCCGCCCATAGTGTAAGCATGATATGCCCATCACTCACAAATATTGCCGGGTAGTCTGGATTTCTTTTTACTTCACTCCAACCTAATTGTTCAGTGAAAAACTTCGCGCTTGCTTCTAGGTTAGATACGGTTAAACCTACGTGGTGTATGCCTTTTGTTAACACAGTCACTTTGTTTCCTCACTCGTTTTAATGGCTATCAAACAAAGATAACTCGATAAAAAGTAAGCATCAATACACATATATTGATTAACTTCGTCAATCTATTCGAATACGGTAATCCAACTGGAAACATAACATTGTAAACAAGAAACCCAATCTTGAACTAAAAATTAAACTTAGAGTTCATTCTTAAGTACTGTATTAATCAAATACATTAATAGCCATAATATTTAAGCCAGCCTATAGGGCATATCATTCCATTAAAGGTTTGAATGTTCTTATCCAAGCTAACGTCTTCCAATTTGTAACAGTGAACAACATTACTAGTCGAAGTAGATGCTGGTGTTGAATACGTTACAGGTTTAGAAGCGTTTGCTTTATGTATTTCATGTGCTCGCTGCTGGTCTATCGCCACTTGATTCTTATGATTGTTAACTTCTCGCAATCCAGATTCTAGGGGTAGGTGCCAATCCTTACATGTTGTTCCTAAACCATCATTCTGAGACTGATATTCTGATAACGCTACACGAGCTTCATTTACAGACTGATCGATATCGGACTGATCGACTAGCCAAGTAGAAAAAGAATAGTTAATGGCCTCTCGATAGTTTACGGATTGCTCTAAGCTATAAGCATCGGAGTGAATACAGGCCTCTACCACTGCCCATTGAGTCGATAGGTTTGATAATACGTTTTCAGGTATAGGCTGAAGCTGGCTTTGCGTAGACTGGCAACCGGTTAGAAGAAAAGGGACAGAGAGTAGTTTTAGAAAAAATTTTGGTTCATTTTAATTTTAAAATTAGTGCAATCTTTTTCATTATCATAATACAGGACAATTGAAGAAAGTAGCATTTCTATCAGTAAGGGAATATAGCTAACGTACTGATAAGGTGCGAGTAAAGCAATGCCAAAGCCCTTAACACACCTTAACTACGAATACTACCGCATAACAAAGATGCTATGCGGTAACGGTAGTATTCAGGCTTGAACAGTTTGTCGCACGTTGCTCTCGCCTGACAGCACGGAAATTCTCTCAAAATCTCGACTCGGGAAGTCAGGGTCTACGTACACAAACATACGACTTATCATTTTTCCTTCAAACTCAAATACACTACAAAAACGCCCTGTGGAAACTTTGTTGTCCGGCCAAGAGGTACCATCACTCATTACGCCGCCTTCCTGTCCTTCAACAATGACCTTGTTTCCAGCAGTCGTTATTTGAAAGCCGTCTATGTCGTGCCAGATACTAATCAACGAGCTACTAATCCTATTGCCAAACTCCACTAAGGCACTCTTTCCTTTCGCCTGCCCAAATTTAGGAAAGAAAAAGTCAACATCCTCTGAGAATAGATCCAGATAGCTAGGATCACCGGCATCTATTTTCTCGAAATACTTAACTACTAGCCCAACTAAATCGTCTTTTTCCATAATTATTTCACACCCATATAAGTTTTACGCACAACCTGAACGCTTGCATCTTAAACACAGAGTACATTTAAACTGAAATTGCCAAGAGTTGCGAATCTTATTGAAGTGCCTTGTTAGATGTAATCCGTTTAGCCTACGTATACACCATTGAAGTATTCGACGCGTTCTAACGTCATTCTTAACTTACATTCTTCAATCTGGACACCTTGCCAGGGTGAGGGTGTGGAAGACAGGCCCGTAAATTCACATTCGGCGTCTCTGTATTTTAGCCAAGCTCTTTGGGCCTTTCGAAATGGCTCTACCAGTTCGGTCTGAGACCATGTTTCCCTTAGTGCTTTTTCTTCCTCACCTATTCTAGCGATTGCTTCCTTGTAACTTTCGTTAAGCTCTTTATCTGCAGATTCCATTTTCTTTTCTACACACTGATAACCAGCCATAACGCCACCGCCTTTTACTTTGCAGGGATCTTCAACATCATCAGAGGCCAAGCAAGGTAAAGAAACCAACGCAAATATCATTAGTAATTTGTTCAAAATTGCCTCCAAGCTCCGAGTGCTTGTTAAACCGTTATCCGCTATTTTTCCTTTTTAATCATGCATCTTTTTATCTGTGCCTTCAAAGATAAAATAGAAGGTTAGTGATTCTAGTGCCTAAATAGAAGGTAAAAGAAGATTGATACACGGGTTAAATGACGCCTTAATCTGAGTTATTTTTAGTGGGTGTTTGGTGTTAATCTTTTCTGTGGAATCATTAGTTTGATGGCGTCTGAGGATGTTAATATGACTCCCATTGAATTTATTATCGCCCTGAAACACCTAGGTTGAATTAAGTGGTGACTATTCCCCTTCAATCATGGAGTTGATTCAAAGGTAGGGCGATAAATGTTGCGATTCGTAATAAAAATTTATGCCAAGTGCAGTTCGCTATCGCGGCTTATATTGAGTTGGGCAATAACCTCTAATGATGTCTGAGTTTCGTAGCTTGTTGTGTTTTGTATTGCGCCCCGAAACCCTTTTACGCCACAATTTAAAGCTACTTGATTTGAGCCGGCTACGCATAAACTGAATCACGTCGGATTCATTCAAACCAAATTGGAATTCGATAGCCTCAAATGGGGTGCGGTCTTCCCATGCCATTTCTATTATTCTTGACTCAGTTTCCGAGGTCAGTTTCATTTCAAATAACCTATTTTAGAAAAGAGATTTCTACGACGGAAATTGAGTCTTGGTTCAAATGTTCTTATATGCGTGCTTAGTGTTTAGCGACTTAACACCTACAAAAACTTCTCAATTAGGACTTCGTCTACGTATTTCCCACGAACTTTTGCATGCTTCTTCGCGATCCCTACGATTTCGAAGCCTTGTTTGAGATAGGCTGATAACGCTCGCTCATTATCGCTGCGAACGTACGCAAATAGTTTTTCGTAACCCTTTTGTTTGGCTACTTCGAATGTCGATTTGAAAAGCTGTTTAGACACACCTTGGCCACGAGCACCGTCACTAACAAACGTACCAATTATGCCAACATGGTCAAAAGCTTTTGTATATTGTGCAAAGGGCTCGATATTTTGGAAACCAATGACTTGTGAGCTATTTTCGGATAAAGCGACTGTAAACACGCCCCGTTCTGGGAAATGAGTAATGAACTCTTTTTCTTCTTCAGGTGTGAAAGGCGTATCTAATACAGTGTATAAACCTTCAATAATGATGGGATTGAGGACGTTTGTAATGCCTTCAGCATCACCTAAAGTTACCTGACGTACAATTAAATTCATGCCACTTAGCTCCTATTAAAATTAGGGCTGTTTTGTACATGAGTTGGAGACTTGCGGCAACAAGTAACGTCATTAAGTCGTAAAGAATATACCTATTACACTTAAACGGCGGTTAATAGTGCTGATTGTTACTTTAGTATTTCTGATATATCACTTTTTAAGTGACGGCTTAACTTCTACAGAATATTTCCACATCACGATCCCATTTTCTACAAGATCATAACTCGCGCTTTGACCCTCGGAGTTGAGTACAAATACCGGCATTTCTATCCTTGACGTAGCGCCATCTCGGTTGCATGACATGGTAGCTTCAAGCTGTATGCTATTTTTGCTCGGTTCTGAAAGGGTTCCTAAGTACGTGCAGCCGTCGACAAAACTGGTTTTGCTTTTTCCTTTAGAGGATATTTCAAAAGTCGGAAAAATGAATGTTGATTGAGGCTCTGTTACTACCACATTTACTTGATAGTTCGTCGCTGAAAAAGCATTGAAATGAGCTCCAAGCATAAGTAAGAACAAGATTTTTGATTTCATAAACTCTTCTTTATTTCGATATTACTAGCTTGGTTACGGCGCTATTAACGTGACCACTTAATCTAAAACTTTACTGCGGAAGCATTAAAAAGGATACAAAGGTAGAGTAGTTGAATATGGTTAATCGGCCGTAAATAGTTTTATTAAGCGATTTTACATACCTAAAAGAGGTAAGTTCTTTCGCTTTTGATAGGTTAATGCTAATTCTAAACAGGTCTTGATTGAAGCTTCTGGCAAAGGTGCTGATAAAGATAGAATTATTGCTCGATTACCCTGAAACTCAAGTGAGTCACTATACAGTTCGCGGAATGTGTCGACGAGCTTAGTTTGGCAATTAAAGAACAGATAATAACGACTAGGCGTTTTCTGTTTCCAATCCGTCCTTACCGGGCTACCTGTTTTCACACTGTAGCTTGGCTCTCCCCATTTTAGAGATTCTTCAACTTCCCCCAGTTTTAATTCAGAAGCGATAGTTAAGACGATATTTCGTAGCTCTTCTATCCGAATACGCACATGTTTTGGATACTCATCAAATCTTGCCTTCACTGCATGGTTCATTGGTATCTCCTATAAATAGCGCTGTTTTGGGGTGAAGCCCAAGCGTACTTTGGCTATGTAGCAATTACGTCATAATGTTATTAATCAATAAATCTAGCACATAGCCAAAATACTAAGCGTAAGGGTTTCCCTCGGTTACGTTTAGGATGCTCTGGGTGAAAACATGATGATTGACATGCCAAGCATAGCGACAGAAACCCCCACTATGTCCCAGAGCGTTGGTCGAACGCCGTCGATACACCACAACCATAGAATTGCGACAAAAATATAGACACCACCGTAAGCAGCATAAACTCTGCCAGTAGCGGTAGGATGTAAAGATAGAAGCCAAGCAAACATAGCAAGGCATAGCGCTGCCGGTACCAAAAGCCAAACTGACTTATCTTCCTTTAACCAGAGATAAGGTAAGTAGCAGCCTAATATTTCTGCAATGGCGGTTATAAAGAAAAGCCCAATGGTTTTGACTTCAGTCACTTAAACATTCCTATCTTTATCTACAAATATATGATGCTGGTTAAATGGGCAATTGCTCGGCTCATTACATTTCGCCCAGCTTAATCTTGGATTGAGCCTCACTCACGGTTTGTTTACCGAATAACAAATCCATCATCGAAATGATTCGTTTGTTGTCTTTACCCCATTTATCTGGATTCGCGCTGTTTGGTGCTTTAAATTCAACTTGTCCTACTTTTTCGTTATTTTTGTAGGCTTTGATCTGAGCATCAGCGATAAATGTTCTAAAATCCCAGCTCCAGCGTGATACGTAAGTAAGTGTCAGCTCAGAGCTAACAGGAGGAGTGCCGTCGCTTACGACTGTGCATTTATGGGCGGTATCCAAACACCAGTCTTGCATCGAATCTAAGAAAACATCTCGCGTGGCGTTGTCTTTTACGATGGTGATTTCCTTGCTCTGATTTTCTTTCGAGATTGTTTCTACCGTATACTTTGGTGCCGCACATGCGGCTAATAGAATAGGCAAGCTTAGAATGATGAGTTTTTTGTGCATCTTATGTCTCTTTTTTAAATTTATATATTCAAACAACTTCAAGATACTGAGTTCAACGAGAATAACTAACAAGCATGGCAACAGTTATTAACAAAACCTTTAGAGTCGAAGGGTTTGTTTCGGGAGTATGCCAATGTCTCGAAGCAAAATAATTAGTAAGAGATTGCTATAGCGTTATGTTAACTCTTGAACTTATGTCCGTATCAATGTTCAGAATTCTTCGCATTGAAGTTTTTGAAGTGCAATTCTAACGGAATTTTAAATTGCTGCATAATGCTCAATTAAGAGGAATAGGGGAGCTTATCGTTAAACATAACGTGTAGTTCTGTAAATTGCCCCCTAAGACTAAGCTAAAAGGGCCTAATGTTTTAAAATAGCTTCTTGTCTATTCTGTTGTGTGAGTTTTCAATGTTGTCTCATACTAGCCACTTAAAAGAGCGCTGTAAGAACTTGTCTGCATTATCAAGGACGATTTCACCGTGAGCCATAACCAATATATTAGGTTTCCAAGACAGCAGTTTATTTAAGTGTTTTCGAGCCTCTTGTTTGCTAAACATAAAACTTAGGCGCCAATCCAAAGGCATTGTTCCATTCGGAGCAAGAATACCGGCCCCTTTAGCCACAAACCGCTGCCAGTAGTTAAAGTCCTGGCCAGAAAAATTCTCGACGAGGTCAGTAACAATTAAGGTCTTTGAAAGTCGATGATAAAACACACACTCTTCCATTAATGGAGAGCCAGAAAATAGTTCTTGTTCAACCTCAGAGTTCCAAGCATTACCGCCTTGGTTAAGTGAAGCGTGAAAGTGTATATCACGGCACTTCTTGATGACTTCATCTGTGCCATAAACTTCTGCGCTAGGATAGGCAAATACCCATTCAGATAAGAACAAGTGGTGTAAATGATTAGGAGCGATTAAGTATTTCACTTGGCCTAGATTGTTGATTTGCTCTCTAATCGAATTTGATAACTTAATTGGACTATGAACCCAAAGGCCACCATCAGAAAGCCTAACAATAGTCATACGAGTGGTGTATGGGAGTCCTAAGAATTGGACGGGATCTCCGTCAAATATCCATATCTCTTGGGCTAACTTTTTCATGTCTCTCCAACCGTTAACACTGTATTAAGGCGGCATTTAAGTTACTCAAAAGCTGCCTTGTTGCACAATAAACGCTTCGCTAAGCGTAAACCAAAAATATTAGGTTTACCAAACCCTTATTGAGTGCAGCTGTACATCTTTGAGTATTTTTATACTGAACGAACGTAAAGTAGTTTTAAGAGGATCATTTGACTTGATAGAACAAAACCCCGCTATTTTTGAGCAGGGTTTTGCAATTAGATAAAGGGGCTAACCGATGATGAAGAAGAAAATCGCGGTTGCAACAATACCAATCAACGCATAAGGAAACTGTGTGGTTGCGTGTTGCATTGCTGTACAGCCCGAACCTTGTGCAGATAACACGGTTGAGTCACTAAAGAAACAAGAGTGGCTCCCTGCCGCTGATGCTGAAAGCAGCGCTGCAACGGTTAAGTGTAGAGGCACACCAAGCTGTTCGCCCAAAGGTAGAACAATTGGCATCGCTACTGCAAACGTTCCCCAAGACGATGCCGTTGCAAATACCAACGCGCCCGTAATCATAAAGATAATCGCCGGGAAGTAAGACGCTGACAGGTAAGGGCTGACGGTCTCAATGACATACTGCGTGACGCCCAATGAGTCGTTGACCGATTTCAACATGAAACCACCAATAACGGTCGCAAGCGGCAGTAGCATAACCTTAATGCCATCATAAACAGCTTCGAACATGTCGTTCATCGAGATCAGTTTTTGTGCGCCGTAAAAGCTAATAGTAAAGATTAACGCGACGAAAACACCAGCAAGTAGATCGATACCAAAATACCAACTTGCGGCAACAAGTACGATCATTGGTAACAAGAAGTTGACAAGGCCCATGGTTGGGTTGGTATGTACAGATACATCGGGACCAAAGTCGACATCTGTTGCACCGTCAGGACGAACTTGACCATTCTTCGCACGCTTTTCTGCCTTTTTCATCGCACCTAGATCTGGGATCTTTTCCATTGCAACCAGCAAAACAATCACCAGCGTTACCCAGCCGTAAGCCATGTATGGAATAGCTTCAATGTATGCTTTGATACCATCTCCCGCTTCTGCTACTCCGTTTGCTTCTAGCAACGAACTGAAGAAAATTGCCCAAGTGGAAATCGGTACGAGGATACAGATAGGCGCGGCGGTTGAATCCACAAGATATGAGAGCTTTTCACGCGAGATTTGGTAGCCGTCCGTAACTTTTTTCATTGAGGAAGAAATTGCAATCGCATTCAAATAATCGTCGATAAAGATCAGAATACCTAAAGCAAAGGTCATCAGCATCGATTGCTTACGGCTTTTTACTTTCGTGACCAGCATGTCGGAGAAGCTTAAGATACTGCCGCCTTTCTCCAAAATAGCAATTAGGCCGCCCATCAAACCACAAACGAGGATGATCCAAGCAATAGTTTCATCCATCATTACACTCATGGAAATATCAACAATCTGTTCCACCGCTTCAGTTGGGTTAAGCAGAAGAACACCGGCAATAGCGCCGCTAAAGAGGGCTTCCACAGTTCGGTGTGTTGTCAGCGCAAAGACCAATACCAACGCCGTTGGTAAAAGACTCATCCATCCGTAGGCTTCGCCTTCCTCATGGTTCAAACCGATTGTGGTAAAAAAGACAAACGTCGCAACCGAGATTAAAGAAACAATAATGTGTTGAGAGTTGATTTTAAGAGGCGCATCCAGCGCCTTGGTCTGCGTAGTCATAAAGTTCATTTCCTTTGTTTATGCCGAGTGCAACATCCAGTCGATTTCCAATGGAGTAATCGCTCGCTCAAATTCTGCGAGTTCACTCTGTTTGCAAGCTAGATACAAATCGATAAAATCTCTTGAGATGTATTGAGCCAGCTCACTGTGCTCCAGTCGCTCTAGAGCTTCTGACATACGCAGAGGTAACTCAATTGCATCATCACTGAGAGTCGGTGGACATTGATCTTTGGTGTAGCTTTCACTCGCTAATACTGCGGAAAGTACTACTGCAGCGAGAATGTATGGGTTAACGTCAGCGCCTGCTATACGATGCTCTATACGGCGATTTTTGCTATCGCTGATAGGCACACGCAACGCAACACCGCGGTGGTTTTCTCCCCAATCGGCTTTGGTTGGGACGTAAGCGCCAGGAACAAAGCGACGGTAAGAGTTAACGTTAGGACAGATTAGGGCCATGGCATCGGATGTTTGTGACAGCATCGCTGCCATGGTTTGATAGAAGAAGGCGCTCGCTTGACCGTCTGGTTGGCTAAAGTGGTTGTTACCATCTGTATCAACCAAGCTGAGGTGAATGTGCATGCCATTACCCGCTTGCTCACTAAAAGGTTTCGCCATAAATGTGGCGTCAAATCCGTGCTGATGAGCGACCTGGCGAATCAAGCGTTTTGCGATGATGATTTCATCACATGCTCGAAGCACATCTTTAGAATGGTTGAAGTTGATTTCGAACTGCCCTGGTGCCGATTCAGATAGGGCTCCGGAAGTGTTTAAACCTTGTTCTAATGCAATTCGATTAAGGTCGGCCAAGAAATCAGCGTAGTCATCTAGTCCATCAAGGTCGTAAACCTCGGTATCTTTTTCTCGAGTTTTTTTCGTGGGGTTAATTGCCGTTAATGGTTCGCCATTTTCGCCGCGGGTTTTGTCTATTAAATAGAACTCCAGCTCGAGCGCGACGCAAGGATATTGGTCTTTAGCATGCAGTGTTTGCAATATAGAAGCGAGAATGTTTCGGATGAACAGTGGGTTAGGGTGCTGCCCGGTTTCATCCATCATACTAAGCAGTAGCTGACCAACTTGTTCTTTTGCCGTCGGCATTAAGGTGCCGCTGATTGGATAGCAGAGATTATCTGGTTCTCCGAGATCTTCTCCCAACCCGGCTGTTTCAACGACGTTACCTTTGGTATCTAGGGTGATGGTCGAAAGGGGGAGGGCAACACCTTTATTCAGTTTTTCTAGAGCATCTATCGGGATGCGTTTTCCTCTTGGGGTGGCATTTATATCGGTAAAGATGAGATCGATAAATTCAATATCGGGCCATTTTTGTTTAAAATTTTTTACTTCCTGTAGATACGATTCCATTTTCTTCTCCAAATAGCCTGACGAGTAGAAATTAGAAATAACCAAATTAACAAATAAATTACAGTACTCTGAGCGAGTTGTTTGTTTTTTAGGTTATTTTTAATTTAAACATGCACTTACACTGTGTTTTTGATGTTTAACGGCTGGTTTTTATGTCTTTCTGTTAACTATTTTGTAACAGTTGGTTTTGTTTTGTTCAATATAATGAGCATAAATATTCAGTTTTGAAGCCTAAAAAGTGCGTCAGATCACGTTGTGACGATAATAATGGTCATCTGTGTTGATAATTTTGTACATGGTTTGTAGGGTTTGTGTTAAATAAATTGAACACGGACATATCATGGCAGATACACACAAACCCATCATTGGTGTGGTTAGCTGCGCTAAAGAGTTGGGTGGCTATCAGATACAAGCGGTCAACGACTTTTACCTTCGCGCCATAAAGGATTTTGGAGGACTACCGATTATGTTGGCTCCCGACATGTCGGGCGATGACGTAACCACCATCCTAGACATATGTGATGGTTTTCTTTTTCCTGGCAGCCACTCTAACGTTGCGCCACATCGATACAATGCAACGCACGAAGAGAGCTACAAAGATGAAGCTCGTGATGAGCTCTCATTCACGTTAATTCGTCATGCGGTTGACCAAAACATTCCGTGCCTTGGTATTTGCCGCGGCTTTCAAGAGATGAATGTCGCACTTGGTGGCTCGTTAAACCCAGCCGTTCATGACTCCGGCTTCAATGACCATCGTGAAGCGCCTGTTGAAGATTTCGAACAAAAATACGCGCCAGCACACGCTGTACTAGTTCAAAAGCAGAGCTTATTTGAACAATGGCTGGTGCAAAATCATTGGGAAAATACCACCTTCTTTGAAGTGAACACACTACACAACCAAGGCGTCGATCAGCTTGCTCCTCTATTACAAGTAGAAGCTAAAGCCCCGGATGGCTTGGTAGAAGCATTTAGTCTTCCTAATCAAAAATTTTTCGTTGGCGTGCAGTGGCACCCAGAATGGGAAGCAAAAACCAATCATTTCTCTCAAATTTTGTTCAATGAATTTATGATGGCTACCTCTCGTTAAACGTTTGGAGCTGTATGAATGGACAATCAAGAGATTGGTAAAAATATTGTTCAGTTACGAAAAAAACATGGATTGTCACAAAGGGAACTAGCCGAGCGCGCAGGTATTACCCACAGTGCAATCTCATCCATTGAAAATGGCAAAGTGAGCCCGTCGGTCAGCTCACTACAAAAAATCGTTAATGTATTTTCTTTATCGTTATCAGAGTTTTTCACTTTTGAACAACCTTCGAACGATGAAGTGAAAGTAGTCATCAAGCCGTCAGATCTTGTGGAAATCGGGAGCGAGACGGTGTCCATGAAACTGGTAACGAATGGTGACAAAGATCAAGTCATCGGATTCTTGATCGAGGAATACGCACCTTATGGAACCACTGGTGCGGCAGAAATCAAACACGAAGGCGAAGAGATTGGCACCGTATTAGAGGGTGAAATCACTCTGGAATATAAAGGGCAATCTCATGTCATAACAGCGGGCGAGTCGTACATTATTGATACGACGAAGCCCCATCGATTTACAAATCACACAGACAAGGCTTGTCGAATGATAAGTGCGCATACGCCAACCACATTTTAGTGGGGGCTTGCCTTGTGTGATCACAAGGAGAGCGTATGAAAACCCAAGAGCAATGGATTGAACTAAAAAACAATCTAAACATCGAAAACAGGGCGTACATTAACGGTGAATACAGTGCCGCTTTAACAGGGCAAACCATCCCGGTAGTTAACCCAGCAACAGATGAGATATTCACCGAAATCGCCCGTTGCCAAAATGAAGATGTTGATCTCGCGGTTTCATACGCTCGCCAAGCATTTCAATCCGGTCAGTGGAGCGAGAGTAGCCCAGCTCATCGCAAAGCAGTGCTTAAACAGTTTGCTGACTTGATTGATCAAAACCAAGAAGAATTGGCTCTGCTAGAAACGCTTGATACCGGTAAGCCTATCTCTCACAGCTTCTCTACCGATATTCCTGGCGCGGCGAGTGCATTACGCTGGTACGCAGAAGCAATCGACAAAGTATACGGCGAAGTTGCCCCAACCGAAAAAGATGTACACGCTTTTATTTCTCATCAACCAATTGGTCTGGTTGCTGCGGTTGTACCGTGGAACTTCCCACTTTGGCTCGCGTGTTGGAAGCTTGGCCCTGCTTTAGCAGCTGGTAACAGCGTGATCTTAAAACCTTCAGAGAAGTCATCACTGACCGCTATCTTCTTAGGCCAGCTTGCATCTCAAGCGGGCTTGCCAACAGGCGTTTTCCAAGTCGTGACGGGTTTTGGTCATGAAGCTGGCGACGCGCTGGCGAAACACCAAGACGTAGACTGCATCGCCTTCACAGGCTCGACGCGCATTGCAGGCCAACTGATGGTCAGATCGGGTGAGAGCAACCTAAAGCGCGTGTTTGCAGAAGCGGGCGGCAAGAACGCGAACATCGTGTTTGAAGATTGTGATGATTTAGACCGCGCAGCAGCAGAAACCGCCGCAGGGTGTTTCTACAACCAAGGTGAGGTGTGCGTCGCGGCAACCCGCCTGCTTGTTCACGAAAGCATCAAAGATCAGTTCTTAGAAAAAGTTATTCAAGCGTCGAAAGCGTTCACGCCAAAAGACCCAATGGACCCAAGTTCATCAATGGGTGCGCTCATCGACCAAGATCATAAATCAAAAGTGTTGGAATACATCTCGTTAGGTGAATCAGAAGGTGCAAACGTACGTTGTGGCGGCGATGTCGATGGGCAGGGCGCATTTGTTTCCCCAACCATTTTAGACAATATCGACAACAAGATGCGTGTCGCCCAAGAGGAAATTTTTGGTCCGGTGCTGTGTGTCATTCCATTCAAAGACGAAGCGCAAGCAATTGAGATCGCTAACGATTCGAAGTACGGCTTAGGTGCTGCACTTTGGAGTAGCAATATCAACCGCGTTCATCGCGTAGCAAAACGACTGCAAGCCGGCTCGGTTTGGGTCAACAACTATAACGAAGGTGACATGACGGTCCCATTTGGTGGATTCAAAATGAGTGGAAATGGTCGAGACAAGTCTCTCCACGCGATTGAAAAATTCACCGAAACCAAAACCACTTGGATTCGCCTCCACCCTTAAGCCTGCTGACGATTACGATAAATAAAGGAATAGTTCTATGAACAAGCATACGGATTCGTTCTACGCGCACTCTGTGCCAAACATGCCGGAATACCCACAACTGCAAGACAACATCGAGTGCGATGTGTGTGTAGTCGGTGCGGGATTTTCTGGTCTTTCTTCTGCGCTGCACCTAGCAGAAAAAGGTTTTAAAGTCGTTGTGTTAGAAAGCGCAAAAGTGGGCTTTGGAGCAACTGGTCGTAACGGTGGCCAAATCGTTAACAGCTACAGCCGAGATGTTGACGTGATTGAAAGCCGTTACGACCAAAACCAAGCCAAAGCTCTGTGCGATATGATTTTTGAAGGCGGCGATATCATCCGTGGTCTTATCGACAAATATGATATCAACTGCGATTACAAGCAAGGCGGCTTGTTCACGGCACTGAACAGTAAACAACTCAAAGGGCTAGAAGAACATAAGAAGAACTGGGAGCGTTACGGCAACGACCAACTGACTCTGCTTGACGCAGGAGAAGTAGAACAAGCGGTAGGCACGAAAGTATACACTGGCGGTTTGCTGGATATGCGCGGTGGTCATATTCATCCGCTGAAGCTGGCATTAGGTGAAGCCGCTGCGTTCATTTCTCTAGGTGGTCAAATCTTTGAGCAGTCGGCGGTCGTGTCGATTGACAAAGGGATTAACCCAGTAGTGAAAACGGCGCAAGGCAGCGTGAAGAGCAAGTACGTGGTACTGGCAGGTAACGCCTACCTTGGTGGTTTGGCACCAAACATCAGCAACAAAGCGATTCCGTGTGGCACGCAAGTGGTAGCGACTCAGCCTTTGAGTGATGAGCAGTTAAAACAAGTGCTGACCAGTGACTACTGCGTTGAAGACTGTAACTACTTGCTTGACTACTTCCGCTTAACCGCCGACAAGCGTTTGTTATTCGGAGGTGGCGTGGTTTACGGCGCACGTGACCCAGAAAACATTGAAGCACTGATCCGTCCGAAGATGGAGAAAGTCTTCCCACAATTGAAAGGCATCAAGATTGATTACACCTGGACGGGTAACTTCTTGCTGACTTACTCACGCATGCCGCAATTTGGCTCGTTTGCAGACAACATTTACTACCTACAAGGCTACAGCGGTCACGGTGTAACGTGTACTCACCTAGCAGGCAAGTTGCTGGCTGAAACCTTGACTGGACACGCAGAACGCTTTGACGCGTTTGCCGCTCTGAAACATTACTCCTTCCCGGGTGGCCGCCACTTCCAAATTCCGTTTACGGCAATGGGCGCGGCTTACTACAACCTACGTGACAAACTGGCGATTTAAGAGATAAGGAATATCCAATGAGCAAAGTAGTGAAATTTGCAGCCCTTCAACTGACGAAAAGCTGGGATCTGGAAGATAACTTAGCCAAAGCAAAAAATGCGATTCGTGAAGCAGCACAAAACGGTGCGAACGTGATTCTTCCTCAAGAGCTGTTCGCCGCACCTTACTTCTGCAAAAAACAAGAAGCGAAGTATTTCGAGCTTGCAGAAGAAACGGAGAATTGTCGTCTTATTAAAGAGATGAGTGCGTTGGCTAAAGAGCTCGGCGTGGTGATTCCTGTCAGCTACTTTGAAAAAGCGGGCAATACGTTTTTTAACTCGCTAGTAATGATAGATGCCGATGGCACGGTACTAGATAACTACCGCAAGTCACACATTCCTGACGGCCCGGGCTACAGCGAGAAGTACTACTTTAGCCCTGGCGATACCGGTTTCAAAGTGTGGCAAACCAAGTTCGGTAAGTTCGGTGCTGGCATTTGCTGGGACCAATGGTTTCCAGAGCTTGCACGCAGCTTGGCTCTGCACGGCGCGGAAGCGATTTTTTACCCAACTGCAATCGGTTCTGAGCCTCAAGATCCGACACTGGATTCACGTGACCACTGGCAACGTACAATGCAAGGTCACTCGGCAGCAAACCTCGTTCCAGTGATTGCGTCAAACCGAGTGGGCACTGAAGTCGATGATGGTATCGAGACGACGTTCTACGGCTCTTCTTTTATCACTGACCACACTGGTGCAAAAATTGCCGAAGCACCGCGTCAAGGTGAAACCATCATTTACGCAGAAATCGACCTAGCTACGACAGCGAAAGCGCGTCACGCGTGGGGCTTGTTCCGCGACCGTCGTCCAGACCTTTACACCAGCGTTGGCAAACTAGCCGTTTAAAGAGGCGTTAAAATGAAGTTATCGACAACACCAGCGCAAGATGGCTTCTATTTTCCGGCTGAGTTTCAGCCGGTTAGTGAAGTTTGGCTAGCGTGGCCAGAAAGGAAAGACAATTGGCGTGATGACGCATTACCCGCGCAAGAAACCTTCGCCAGAATCGCGAACTTAATCGCGGAAGTGACCAAAGTGTGTGTGGCGGTGTGCTCGCACAACTTTGACCGAGCCCGTCAAATGCTTCACTCAGATGTACGTTTGGTGGAAATCCCATTTAACGATGCGTGGATGCGAGACATCGGGCCGACCGTGCTTGTTAACCAAGCGGGCGAGCGCCGTGGGATTAGTTGGCAATTCAACGCGTGGGGCGGCGAATACAACGGCCTTTACGACAACTGGCAGCAGGACGATCTTGTCGCTGGTTCGGTGTGCGACATCATCGGTATTGATCATTACCGCGCACCGTTTGTACTTGAAGGTGGGGCGATTCACACCGATGGTGAAGGCACCCTTTACACCACAGAAGAGTGCTTACTTAGTCCGGGGCGAAATCCACAGTTGAGCAAAGCGCAAATTGAAGAGCAGTTAAAGGCGTATCTCGGTATCGAAAAAGTCATTTGGTTGCCAAATGGTTTATTCAATGACGAAACAGACGGCCATGTTGACAACCTGATGCACGTTATCGCTCCGGGTAAGGTGGTACTGAGTTGGACCGATGACCCAAGTGATCCGCAATACGCGTTATCTCGTCAAGCGGAACAAGTACTGAAATCTCAGCACGATGCGAAAGGGCGCAATATTGAAATTGTCCGTTTGCCATTACCGGGTCCGTTGCATTACAGCGAGCGCGAAGCCAATGGCATTGACGCCAGTTCGGGAATGAGTCGACAAGCTGGCGAACGCCTAAGTGCCTCTTATGCGAACTTTCTTATCGTCAACGAGCATGTGTTCTTGCCGATGCTGGACGAAGAGACCGACGCTATGGCGATCGATATTTTGCAAAACGCGATGCCGGAATACCAAATCATCGCGATACCGTCGAGAGAGGTTCTACTCGGCGGAGGGAACATTCACTGTATTACGCAGCAGATCCCTGCTTAAACATGAACTCGCCGCTGGCTTAGCGGCGATGATGAGTTGTCAAAAGGAATGACCATGCAACAGATACAAAACCAAAGCCTTGTTTCGTTTATGGTAGCGAATCCACAACAGGGCATTGCAGTGACTAATCCGGCGACCGGAGAACTCCTCGGGTTCGCACCAGTTTCAACCGAAAACGACATTTTAAATGGCATTGAACGTGCCAGTGTGGCGCAGAAAGAGTGGGCGGCACTGCCAGCAAAAATGCGTGCTGGCATGCTCAATCGTTGGTTCCAACTCCTGTTAGAAAACAAAGCCGACCTTGGCCGTTTGATGACGTTAGAGCAAGGTAAGCCGCTAGCGGAAGCTCAAGGTGAAGTGCTTTACGGCGCGAGCTTTATCGAATGGTTTGCTGAAGAAGCGAAGCGTACCTACGGTGAGACGATTCCTGCGCCAAGTGCGGACAAGCGTTTGGTGACCATCAAACAGCCAATTGGTGTCGCCTGTGCGATTACACCTTGGAACTTCCCAATTGCGATGATCACGCGCAAAGCAGGGCCAGCTTTAGCAGCAGGCTGTAGCTTTGTGGTAAAACCATCTGAATCTACGCCGCTGTCTGCGTTTGCGGTTGCAGAGCTTGCCTATCAAGCGGGTATCCCACGCGATGTGCTGCAAGTGGTATTGGGGGAAAACTCCCGTCAGGTCGGTGCTATCTTCACTTCACACCCGTTGATTCGTAAGTTGTCTTTCACTGGCTCTACTCAAGTCGGTAGCGTGCTGATGCAGCAAAGCGCGGCTGACATCAAACGTACCTCAATGGAGCTCGGTGGCAACGCGCCATTTATCGTATTCGATGATGCGGATATTGATGCAGCTGTGGCAGGCGCGATGGCGTCGAAATTCCGTAACGCAGGTCAAACGTGTGTTTGTGCGAACCGTTTCTATGTACACAGCAAAGTGTATGACGAATTCGTTGCTAAGTTTGACGCTGCGGTTCAGCAGCTCAAAGTTGGTAACGGATTGGAAGAGGGGGTCAACATTGGTCCAGTGATCAGCGAGTCAGCGAAGCAAGGCATTCAGACGCTTATTGATGGTGCTATCGAGCAAGGCGCGAAGCCGGTTTCAGAGCTTAAAAAGCTCGATGGTCTATTTATGCAGCCAGTGGTTCTCAAAGACGTTACTCACGACATGAAGATTGTTTCCGAGGAAATCTTTGGCCCTGTCGCGCCAGTGATTCGTTTTGACAGCGACGAACAGCTAGTCGAAATGGCGAACGACACCATCTACGGTCTCGCGTCGTACTTCTACAGCCAAAACATTCACCGTGTTTGGAAAATCGCAGAAGCGCTCGAATACGGCATGGTCGGCATTAACGAAGGTATGATCTCTACTGAAGTGGCTCCTTTCGGTGGTGTTAAGCAGTCCGGTATCGGACGTGAAGGTGCAAAACAAGGTATCGATGAATACATGGACGTGAAATATCTCTGCTTTGGCGGCAACTAATTAAGGACAAAACAATGACAAACCAACAACTACACGAAAGAAGAAGCCAAGTTATCGCTCAAGGTATGGGCGCACTGTACCCACTTTACGTCGAGAAAGCAGAAAACGCTTACGTATGGGATATTGAAGGCAATAAATACATCGACTTTGCAGCGGGCATCGCGGTAACTAACACCGGGCATTCTCACAAGCGCATTAGCGAAGCGGTAAAAGCTCAGCTGGACAATTTCTCACACACGTGTGCGATGGTTACGCCATACGCGTCATTCGTAGAGCTGGCTGAAAAGCTGACAGAACTTGCACCGGGTGAGACTAAGAAGAAAGCGATCTTTCTAACCACTGGCGCCGAGGCGGTCGAAAACGCAGTGAAAGTAGCGCGCGCTCATACTGGTCGTAGCGGCGTGATAGCGTTCAAAGGCGGCTTTCACGGTCGCACAAATATGACGATGGGGTTAACCGGTAAAGTAGCGCCGTACAAAGCAAGTTTTGGTCCTTTCCCGAATGAAATCTACCACGCGCCGTACCCAAATGCGTTCCACGGCATCAGCATTGAGCAAAGCTTACAAGCGATCGACGACCTATTTGCGTGCGATATTGAACCTTCACGCGTTGCGGCGATCATCTTCGAGCCAGTACAAGGCGAGGGCGGCTTCTACAAAGCACCTGAAGCGTTTGCACAAGGCTTGCGTCAGCTGTGTGATAAGCACGGTATTATGCTGATTGCCGATGAAATCCAAACGGGTTTTGCTCGTACCGGTAAAATGTTTGCAACAGAATACCTAGGCATTGAACCTGACCTAATGACAATGGCGAAAGGCATTGCTGGTGGTTTCCCAATCTCAGCGGTAGTTGGGAAAGCGGATGTGATGGATTCTGCACTACCTGGTGGTTTAGGTGGCACTTATGCGGGCTCGCCACTTGGCTGTGTTGCTGGTCTTGAAGTACTGAAAATTATCGAAGAAGAAGACTTGTGTGCTAAAGCAATGGGTATCGGTGAAGTGGTCAATGCTCGTATGACAAAACTGCAACAGTCAGTGCCTGCTATCGGTGAAATCCGTACTACAGGTGCGATGATGGCGATTGAATTTACTGATCCTGAAACGGGTGAGCCGCTACAAGAGATGACCAAAGCGGTGATTTCTAAAGCGCAAGAAAATGGTCTGATTTTGCTTTCTTGTGGGGTAAAAGCGAACGTGATTCGCTTGTTGCCGCCGCTAACCATTGAGCCTGAAGTGCTTAGTGAAGGTTTAGATAAGTTGGAAAAAGTGATTCTTGAAGTGGCGTAATTCACGCGCTTTTAAATAGCAATAACAAATCAAGGAAGCGGTTGGTATCAATCGTTTCCTTTTTGTTTTTTAGCGTATCTGCTGCCTATCTAAAAAGTATTGCTCAAGCTCCAAGTCGTCACTTTTATTACGGATGACTTAACAATTGGGCTCGTTCTTACTTTCCACTTAGTCGCTACTTTGTTCTCCTCGAATGTGGTTTGGTGCTCACATTCTAAATCCCGACATCTGAAAGCCACTTGAGTCTATAATTTTATTGAGCGTCATTCCTCACTTTTTGGACTATAAAAATGAGATAGTATTCATATCCCACTTAGGTTGCTTGACAGATTAGCAGGACGAACTTTGATAACAAAGAATACAAGGTATGCCATTTTACTCGGCTTAGTTCCCATCGCCATATTTGTAGTGGCCTTTCATTCGATAACCAACTTTTACGTCAACTCGGTAAAAGCGTCGAAAATAGATGCTTACGTAGATTATTTAAATCAAAGGTCTGCCTATTTGGACGGAGCAATAGTGAAGCAGATTGCTCAGTTAGATTTTACTTGTAGTGATAGTGATGTAAGAACTTTACGCGACCCACGTTTTTATAACCGTTACATTCGTTTTATTGCGATGACCACAGAAGGCGGAAAAACGTGTTCCACGGTTGGTAGTGAAGTGTCTCGCCCATCTAGTAGTGAACGATTTCAGATGGATGAAAACTTTTTCGCATCACTTATTTTGCCGCAACAGAATGACCAAATAGAGTGGATGGTCATTTATGATAATGAACACGTTGAAGTCTTCTGGGTACTTGATAACAGTTGGGTTAACGAGGTAATAAAAACGCCTTGCAAAGACTGCCTATTTGTAGAGTTTAAGTATGATGAACCAATATTTGGTGATTTAACGATAAGCCGTGGCAAAGCGAATATTGCAGGAGAAGAAAACGCACTGTCAAAAGAGTTTTTCTTTTCAGGAGAGTCTCAAGCCAACATGCTCATCAAGATATACAGCGGTGAAAAACTTAAAAATTATGCTCAGGAAAGAGTACTTTTGTGGGGCGGTCTTGTAAGTGTGCTTGCTGGTCTTGTGACTGCCTTTGCATACATATCTGGTAAAAGCTTGAGAAAATCCATTACAGGTCTAATTGAAAATGGGATTAGTAATACAGAATTTATTCCTTACTACCAGGCGATTGTCGATAGTCGCGATGGTAAGACAGTAGGATATGAAGCTCTGATTCGATGGTCGCGACGTGATGGAATGGTGCCACCAAATATGTTTATTGGTGCTGCAGAAGAAAGTGGCCTGATTATCCCGATGACCAATCAGCTTATTCGTAAAATCATACAAGACTTAAGTGACTTGCCCGAGCATACGTGGGTCAGCATCAATATTGTTTCCTCCCATTTAGAGTCAGGCGTATTAACGAAGTTGCTGTCGGAGTTAAATTGGCCAATCTCGAATAGAATTCATTTTGAGTTGACCGAGAGAATACCAGTAAAAGACACTGAGGCCGCGAAAAAAGAGATTTTGTATTTAACGAATAAAGGCTACAAGTTCAAAATTGACGATTTTGGTACCGGATATGGTGGCTTTTCTTACCTACAAGATTTGGGCATCCGGTGTGTAAAAGTGGATAAGATGTTCATTGATCCAATAGGATCTGACGATCAAAAGTTGAAAGTGCTGGACTCAATTGTGTCTGCAGCGAACAAAGCGGAATGTGAGATGATTGCAGAAGGTGTAGAGAGCCAGGCTCAAGTCGAATATCTGGCTCAGCATGCGATTTACCTTATTCAAGGTTATGTTTACGCTAAACCAGAGCCCCTGACTAACCTTGCAAGCGCTTAACAGCCATAATGTCAAAACGTACCGTTTTAAAGGTGTCAGTTGCCTAGGTTAGCGCTGATTTCTGCTGATGGGGTTACACTTGAGGATTCCTAACACTCTCATTACTTCTAGAGTGTTAGGAATTAACGTTACTTAGGAGGAGAGTGCGGCTCTTTTCGTTTTGATTGACGTAATGAGCTGAGGTAGTAATGACATTACGATCATTCCTAGCATTAAGCTGTATTGCAGAGGAGTGAACGTTTCCCCCAATAGCAGTAGGCCCGAAACAATGCCTGCGACTGGGTTTGCAATACCACCAAAGGTAAAATCTACGACCGACATCCGCTGTAATAACCATACATACATGCCATACCCTAATGCGGTGTTCAGAATAACTACCCACAGTAACCCTAGAATATTCGTCATGGATACGTCCTGAACGACCGTAACATATGGCTCTGGATTGTTTATCGCCAGCACACTTGTTGCGATAGACATAATCACGCCACCCAAAATGAGCTGCCATGTTAGCACTGTCCACCAGTGCATTTTTGTACCTAGTGACTTTGTTACGCTACTTCCTATCACGATGCACATAATGGCGGAGATCATCGCAAGTAAGCCCACGGGTTCGAGAGAAATAGAGCTAGGATCAAATAAGAACCAAGCTAAAGCAATCAAAGTTGCGCCGCTTATCGCTTGAATGCCACTAGGCTGACGTTTGTAGACCGCCCAACCAAACAGCATCGCAAAAACGGGGACCGAAACCATACCAACACCAGAGATGGCAGAAGGAAGCGTCAACGCCATGACAAAAATGAGACCAAAGAAGCAAGCGATGTTGATGGTTCCTAAAACAAGCAGCACTTTCCACTCACTTCTTTTTGGAAACGAGGGCTTTATTGCCAGCAACAAAAGACCCGCAGGCAGTGCCCTTAGAGCACCAAGTAAAACGGGAGGCCAGTCCGGTAGAGTAAACTGAGTAACAGCATAAGTCGTCCCCCAAAAAAAGGCAGGAATCATCGCAAGTAAAATGTTCATGTTAAATATCTTTATGTAGAGATAATTAAATGTAACGATATCGGCAAGGTGGCTTTTTGTAAAGTATCTTTATGTTAAAATAAAAAATATATGATGTTTGGAGAGAAATAATGGATGCAATTGATAGAGTGGTAGAGCAGTGGGCTAGGGAGAAGCCAGACCTCGACACTGAACCGATGGCAATAATGGGTCGACTAATGCGAATTGCAAAACACATGGAATCTAGGGTCGCCGAGCTACATAAGAAGTACGATCTGAAAATGGGTGAATTTGATGTGTTAGCGACACTGCGTCGAGCTGGTTCACCATATTGTCTTACTCCCTCAGCGTTAATAGAGTCAATGATGCTCACTTCGGGTGCGATGACCAATCGCTTAGATAAACTAGAGAAGAAAGGGTTTATTACCAGAACCCATAGCAAAGAAGACCGACGTAGCGTCACCGTTGAACTAACAGAGCAAGGCTTAACCTTAATTGACAAGCTAATTTTGGAGCATGTAGACGTTCAGCAATCGTTATTGCATGGTTTAGAAGGCAATGAAAAAGAGCAGGTTAACCAGGCGTTAAAATTGCTATTGCCACAATTTGAGTGAGAACGCAGAAGGAGGTAGGGGATATGAAAAGCAAAGAACTAGAACAATACTTAAGTACCTTCATGTGTGCAGAAAGTGATTTCCCATTTGGGCCTGAAGCGCTTGTATACAAAATCAAAGGCAAGATGTTTGCCATCATTGCAGAGAGAAACGGTCGGGAGTATGTCAGCGTAAAAGTAAAACCAGAAGATGGAGAAGTCTTAACGTCGCAGTTTACGGATATTATCCCGGGTTATCACTTAAATAAGCGTCATTGGATAACGGTTTATTTTAACGGTGATGTCGAGGATGGGTTGATTCAAGATTTGTGTGAACGCTCTTATGCTCTTGTCGTTGCCAAGCTGCCGAAAGCACAACGAGCGTTGCTTGGTGAGTAATCGGCAACGCACTGGCCTCTGTTGTCTTGTCGCTCGTTGCTCGTAGCCTTTACGGAAAAATTCGCACCTTTTTCATCCTCGGGCTATATAAGAATAAGAAGGTGGAAAAGGGGAATGATATGCGAGCATTATCTGAATGGCTAAAAGAATATGGTGAGAGTCACCAAAACCCTATCAACCAAAAGATTCACACAATCGCAGTTCCAGGTATTTACCTTTCTGTGGTTGGACTTATTTGGTCGATTCCCCAGATTTCATTATTAGGCTTCGAACTTAATTGGGTTTGGGTAGCGGTGATCCCCACTTGGGTTTTCTATTTTCGTTTGTCTCTGAGCGTATTCATGATGATGATCGGCTACACATTAGCGTGCATTGGCCTTATTTGGTCTCTAGAGGTATTGATGTTGCCCGTTCTGCATATTTCTATGCTCTTGTTTGGTGTATTGTGGATATTGCAATTTATCGGTCACAAGATTGAAGGTAAAAAACCGTCGTTTTTTGAGGATTTACAGTTTCTACTCATCGGCCCGATTTGGGTGTTCAGAAAACACTAGCGATAAGCAAAATCAGGCATCATCCGAATGACACAAGACATATAACGTTCAGAGATTATGTAGCTCTTACTACAGAATACCTCTCCTTCTTATTGCCACGACAAGCATTCACTTTAGATACGCACTATGATTAAAGAGGTGCCAACGCACTTTACGCTATCGAGATGCTTAAACTTACGGCAAGTTTACTTTAGGGGGGGATGAATGTACGATCGACAATATAAATATGCCTATTGGAGAGAAGAGCGTAAAAAAGGCAAATGGCACTATATATTAAAGTCCTTCTTTATGATTTGTTGTGCATTACTGCTTGGTAAAGTCATCGGTTTGTTCATTTTTGGAGAGCTGCATTCTTTAAGCGACATTTGGGAACAACTCCCAGCGGATGTTTTTATTATGATGCTCGTGGGCTTTCCAATTAGTGTCCTTGGTTGGTACCACGAAGAGTCAAAGTTTTTCCGGGCACTGCGACGCAAAGAAAAGCGGTTAAAAGGCAATCAAAATAAACCGAAATAGAGTAACCTTTGTCTCTGTTTGGATTGCCACTTACCTATCTGATCGATTCTATCCCTTCCAGTTGTTTAGCGTTTAGTTACGTGTTGCAAAAAGCCTTCTTAATACAACAAACAGCCCCCAGTGTTGTGGAAGTTGGTACTGTAAGAAACATTAAAAAACGAAGTTGAGCATTAGCGTATAAAGGCTCGCACTGTCATCCTTTGGGGCTGATGAAAACGCGCCAGAGCTATTATTGTAGGCGTTGAACCTTTGCCATTCTGCGTTTAGGGAAACGTTGTAATCTAGGTCGTATCTCAATCCGAGTAAGAAACTGTCTCCACTTTTTTTATCCCGACTATTAAACTGCTGACCGTAAACAATATAAGGAGTCAGCTTGTTTACATTATAACTTGTTGTCGCGTACCAAGATGAGGAAAGATTGCTGGTCTGTCCTTCTACCATAATCACAATGTTATCGAGCTCGTATCTTAACCCTAGAGAGAACAGATCGATCGTGTTGTTTTTTTCTGTTTCAACTAGACGGTCAATGATTGTGGTTCCGCCACCGGGAGTGGACTGCTCAATGTTAGAGAGCGTCGTTGTTTGATCATAATCGCCGTGGAGGTAGGAAAAATTCCAACGATAGCTCTCTCCGCTTAGCGTTAAGTTCATCCCTGCAGTATTGTTTGACTCAATTTCCAATTCAGTACGTTCATTGATGGTTACGTCACTATTGTCTTTAAACCCGACAAACGGCATGGCAGTAAGTACGACTTGCTCATTGAGGTCATGAATCCAGCGTGCAGATAGGCCGTTATAAGCCGTGATACCTAGAATGCTGTCATATACCTCATTCGGTGGGCGGGCTTGGGTAAAAGCGTGGCCGACATAGTTGTACTCAGACATCAAAAACAGTGGCAGTCTTAAGCGTCCTCCTCGTATTTCTATGTTTTGATAGGTATAAGCCAAATACGCCCACTCGAGCTGAGGCGAGCTCCAATGGTCTTGCGGGCGCTTTACGACTTGTGCGGATGCCCGAAATGCCTTGTGAAAATAATCGAGCTGCATGCCGAAAGTGGTATCGCAATCGAAACAAGATTCATCGCCAATAAAGCGGTTAACTAGTAACGTAGTTGGGTTATCGGATTTTGCCCACGAAGTAGAGCCAAAACCACTTAAAGAAAGTTGTTCTGTTAGTTCAATCGTGGCTGAGCTCGGAAAGGTCGCGATACTCAGCGATAACATGGTTAAATATTTTTTCATATCAATTCTCCGAGCTAACCACACATAAAACATGAGCATTACTAGGGACGCTCGATGTTGGGGCATAACCAATTCTATTGGGCTTCTCTTGCATCCATGCTATGAGGTCATCAATGCTGGAGCGTGCAATCACTTTTGGCGGTCTAGCTTTACCTGAAAAAGACAAGCTTGCCCAATGCGCGTTCATTTGCGCTAAATTTTTGTTGAGAAGATAACGATAGAACTCAGCTCTTTCTGTTGATGTCGCAGGCCAGTCAGAGAGTTCAATTCGCTGGCCTTGTAAAAGTTGCGTCTTCCCTCTGTACAACTTTCGCGCTTTATTGACAGTGAGCGGAGAGAATTCGTCATTAAATGAGAAAACGGCGTAGCTCTCTGCAGCGAGAGCTTGGCAATTTAATGAAAGAAGGGCAATCAGAATAAACAGATAGCGTTTTATGTAACGCAAAGGAAAAGCAACGCGAGAATGATTTCTACTCATAGAATCCACCTACATTGCTTGTTCAATTTGATACAACAGTTTTTCTTTGCGCACAGGCTTTGGTACGTAGGCATCCATTCCTGAATCAAAGCAGCGTTGAATATCATCATCAACGACGCTTGCTGTTAATGCGATAATGGGCGTCTTAGCTAATCCTTTACTCGCTTCATAAGCTCTAATTTGCCTAGAAGCTTCAAACCCATCCATTATGGGCATCATGCAATCCATCAAAATAACATCAAACTTTCCATCTTTTTGGAACATTTCGACTGCAATTTGTCCGTTTTCTGCGACTTCGAATTGATAGCCTGCTTTAGATAGCAATAGAGAAGCCACTTTCTGGTTCACTCTATTGTCTTCGACAAGCAAGATACGTTCGGAGCGAATAGGCGTTACCGTTGCTTCTGGTTGCTCTGAACTCGCAGGTAGTTTATGAGTTGTATCGAGAGTAGTGTTCTCTTGGTGTGGTTCAGCAGGCGTCGTGTTGGAAACACGTAACCCAATTGCCTTATCTAACTTCTCTTTAAGCAACCCTGCTTTAAACGGTTTGGGCACATAGTCATCCATTCCAACGTCAAAGCATTTTTGTATATCGTCATCGACCACACTTGCCGTTAGAGCAATAATCGGAATTCTGAAAGCGCGTTTTTCTTTTACTTCTATTTGACGAATTATTTGGGTGGCTTCAAATCCATCCATTACGGGCATCATGCAGTCCATTAAAATTAGGCTGTATTGATTCTGTTGAAATTTCTCAACCGCTTCTTGTCCGTTTACTGCGACATCAAAGTCGAAGCCAGCTTTTGTGACGTGTAGCCCCGCGATTTTTTGATTGACCGTATTGTCATCAACGACCAAAATTTTCGGCAAAGATTTAACATGTTGCGCTGAAATGCTCTCTTGTTGTGCGTGCGAGAAATTTGCCGCACAACTTTCAAGTGCTTTAATTAAGCGCTGCCCTAGTAGTGGCTGAGTGACCAAGGCGCTGATACTGCTTCTAAAGTCGAATTGTGGGCTATGAAGGTGCTTGATGAGGCAGACACGAATGTTTCGTTTACAAAGGCTTTCTATCTCATCGATATGCATCGCCGCTGCATTTGGTGATCCTTCTACATGAATAACGATAACGCGCTCGTTATCAATCCACGTTGGCAACGCACTTAAGGTATCTACTGACTGCGTTATATTGATGTTGAAAAAACTTAACTCGTTACGCAGTTTTTGTTCTAGTTGAGTACTGCTGCATACAATCCATATGTCGTTGTGATTCAGAGCGTGATAAGCGTTAAACTCTTGCGTCACAACAGGAGCAGTTAGTTCAAAGAAGAAGCGACTGCCTTTACCTTTCTCGGATTCAAGTTGAATTTCTCCACCCATTAGCTCAACTAATTGCGTGCTAATGGCAAGCCCAAGTCCAGTTCCCCCAAATTGTCGGGTAGTAGAGTTATCCTCTTGGGCAAATGGAGCAAATATTTTCTTTTGCTGCTGGGCATCAATACCAATCCCAGAATCTTTAACGGAAAACTCGATGACCGCTTCACCATTTTTTATTTCGCGGGTGATGACCGATAGCTCTACACTGCCTTGTTCGGTAAATTTTACCGCGTTAGACATGAAGTTCATGACAACTTGGCGTATACGATGGTCATCCAACATTACGTGGTAAGGCGTGTTACGGCTAATGTTGACTTGCACATCGATGCCTTTTTCCTTTGCTTTCGGTGAAATGATAGAAGCAATGTCATAGATAGACTCTCGAACACAAGTTGAATGTGGGCTAATGAGCAACATCCCAGATTCAATTTTTGAGAAGTCTAGAACGTCATTAATTAAACTCAAAAGCAGTTGGGAGGAGGTTTCAATCGTATCGACGTAATCGCGTTGTGTGGCAGTCAGGGAAGTATCGGATAAGACTTCAGAGATACCAATAACGCCATTTAGCGGCGTGCGGATCTCGTGGGACATGTTGGCCAAAAAGCTACTTTTGGCTTTACTCGCCTTAATTGCATCATCTTTTGCTTGTTCTGCATCTTCTTTAGCTTGTGTGAGCTTTAGTCTGGACAACATCCGCTCATCACTAAGCTTTTTTACCTCTCGAGCAAACTTACTCAGCTCGTCTTTACCCTTTATTAGTTGAGCAAGAGGTGAATTTTCAGTGTTACTTTGTTCATTGCTTTCGTTACTGAGAAATTTGAGGACTAGATTCAAGTTTCCAGTAACTTTTCGCACCAATCTTAGCGTTAAACTTACGACCAACAGCGTTAAAAGGCTCATCATTGCGATAAAGGTAAAGCGGTGCTGTGTCGTCGTGTTGATTGTCTTTGATATATCATCACTCAGCTGCTGTTCCATTTTGTCGTCAACACTTTGTAATAACGATAAGCGTTTGTTGAGTGCAGATAACCCCGCATCAATCTCATCCGGGGTTAATGATTTGAGTTGAGCTGGTTGCAATAAATAAGCACGAAACTCTTGGCTTTTGATAAAGACTTCACCCGTAAACGTCTCAATGAGCAGATCTACTTGTTGTTGATTGGCATTTAGCGTCACAAAACGCTCTAGAAATAGTTGTTGGTTCTGGATTAAAGATTGGATAGAAGCCTGTGTTGTGAGGTCATACTCGTTATTTTCCTCTGAAGATCGAATCAAATATTCGCTTAATCTATGCTCTTCAGTGGACCAAAACATCAACCATTCAAGTTGCATCAAAGAAGAAAGGTGAGTGTTTGTTTCATAACTCACATTTCTAAAATAGACTTTGTCTAAGCTCATGAGGATTTCTTTGAACGTATCAGCGCGCCACTCTGCCGCATCTAACTTTTCTTCTTGATTTTGCGAAGAGAGCATCGAGAGGGTTGCTTCCTCAAAGCTTGTCAACTGGTTTAGTATCTCAGCGTTTTCACCGAATACTGGTGCTGCAGTGTCGCGTAACAATTGAGATATCTGCTGAGTTTTTAGTTGCTTATCTATTACATCAGGGTTATTCGGTAGGTGATAAAGCGAAGATACGCGGTCTATGTAGACAGAGAATAACTGTGCTTTTTGTAGTTCCTGAGCCTGGATAGAAAGGCTTTGTACATGTTTACCCGCGAGGACAAGCAACAATAAAATTGGCAGCAAAACCAACCCAAATAGCTTTTGTTTTACCGACAGGTTGTTCCAAGAAAAGATTCCTACCACGCGCATTTCCATATCCAAGAAGTTGATATGAAAAGTGTAGTTTATTTATCTCAGATGTTAGATTTTAAGAGAAAATTCATATTAATGAGGTGGGGGAAGTGTGACCGATATTGCATTACGAGTACTAACGCGCTAAGCGGCAATAGTTAACAAAACGGCGTTCTAAGCAAAGTGATTGACGCTTTGAGCGCCACTCCCTCGTTGGTATTCAAATGCAATCAATTCCTCGGCAGGTACAGGTCTACCTAAGAAAAAACCTTGTACGACGTCACAGTGGAGAGACTCCATTCGTGTGAGTTGAGTTTGAGTTTCTACGCCTTCGGCTACTACTTTCATTCTTAGGTTGTGAGCCATGGATACAATCGCGCGAACTAATGAATCGTCTTGATCGCTTTTTCGGATTTGAGCGATAAATGAACGATCAATCTTGAGCCCGTCAAAAGCCATATGTTGTAGGTAGGCAAGGGCTGAATACCCCGTACCAAAGTCATCTAGCCAAACTTCCACTCCGATACTTTGTAGTTTTTTAAGCACATATTGAGCTTTCTCTGTATCATCAATAAAAAGTGACTCTGTCACTTCAACATGAATGGTTTGAGGGGCGACATCATGTCGTCGTAAATACTTAGAAAATAATTGACTTAAATCTTGGCGATAGATTTGTCTTGGGGACAAGTTTAATGCGATGTGAAAATCCGTACCGAAATGTTCTGCCCACATTGCCCGCTGAGCAATTGCCGTCTCAATGATATGTTCTCCAAGCTCCAATATTAAATCACTTTGCTCTGCGATCGGGATAAACGATTCTGGACTGATATAGCCTTTCTCGGGATGATTCCACCTAACCAATGCTTCGACCCCAATTAGGCGATAGGTTTTTAGATCAAATTGTGGTTGATACCACAGCTCGAATTGAGACAAGTCACGTACTGAACGACGCAGTTCTCGTTCTATGTATAAACGTTGTTTAATCGTTTCATCAAACGTGGAATCGTATATCGTCATAATGTCTTTACCGCGTCTTTTAGATTCCTGCGCCGCAAGAGAGGAAAGCTGTAAAAGAGACTCAGCGTTTGAACCAAATTCTGGATACACAGCAATTCCGAGGCTTGCCGTAATTTGAATATCGTTCTCTTCCAAACTAAAGGGAGAGAGTAGTTGGCGATGAATATCGTTCGCTTTTTCTCTAGCTTCATGATTGTCCGAGCACGGAAAGGCCAGTACAAATTCATCCGCACCTACTCGACTTACGATGGTAGAAAGGCGGTAAAGCGGCTTAAAATAACTCGGCAAACGGCCTTGAAGCTCTGAGGCAAGATGGCCTAGCAATTTATCCCCAATGTTATGTCCATAGTTATCGTTAATGTGCTTAAAGTCATCCAAGTCAATAAACACAACCGCGAGTGAGGGGGATTTGTGGTCAGTTATTTGCGTTTGAATATCAATGAGTAACTTTTCTCGGTTTGGCAGGGAAGTCAGAATATCGTGGTACGCCATGAACTCAACTCGGCTGGTGTATCGGTTCACTTTGTTTGACATTTTGTTGTACGCCGAAATAAGTTCTCCCACTTCATCTTTGCTTTGTATGTCGGTGACTGGCAGCGCTTGGGTATTTGACTCTGAAAATTGATCTTTTAGTTGCTTGAGTGGCTTAGTTAACGACCGCCCCAAAGCATAAGCGATGATGCTACCGAATAGAACGGATATCCCACTGATCGTTAGCAGCAAGTTAAACATCTTCTGTTTATCGTTTGAGGTAATCGCTTGGACTTGTTCAATGTTCTGTTCTTTCTCTTCCAGTAGATGTATCAAGTTAAGCTCAAGATATACCGCCCCAAGAGTTATGTTTGATTGCTGAATCGGCGCTGCGATCTCCAACTGATGCTTGGAAAAGGAAACGAGAGTTCTGGATTCTTCTATTGCTTTCAAAATAAAAGGAGAGCGGTAATGAGGTTGGGCAAACATCCTTAGCTGAGTAGTGCCGTCGTGAAAGATTAGCCCTTCATTGTCAACAACATGTATTTTCGAGACATCTGGCTGGCTCAATGTTGCCTTAATTTGCTCATACGCTTGACTGATATTGTCTGTATAGAGTGGATCAAAAAGCTGTTTTGATAATAGCTCTGCATAAACCAACCCTTTTTGCTTAACGTAAGATTCTGTTTTTTCTTGAGAGTTGTTCGTGATTTGTTGAGTTAAGCTATTTGAATACGCATCGTAACCGTGCATGTATAACGCAAGATTTATCACCACAACAAACAAGACAACGAACATTGTCGAGCAAATGTATTTGGTTTCGAGTGAGAGCTTTTGAAACATCAATCCACCTTCGGTAATAAGTGAACTGACTTGCGCACTGTACTTAAGGAGGCTCGCATTTCTGGAGTAAGCGCGCTGAATTTTTTGGTGTTCTGAAACTTTTTAAGTGCGAGAGAGCCTTCGTGAGTTGTATCCATATCAAGCAGTACTGACGTGATTTTACGCTGTTGCTCTAGGCTCATGCTTGGAGAAGCGAGAATCAAATCCCTGGGTATTTCAACAGAACGAGAAAAAATCGCTAGTTTGTCTTTCATGTTCTCTGGCAAATCTTTGGGATTGTTCCAGTTGAAGTTACTGAATGCTCCTGCTGCAACTCTCTGTTTATATACCCATACAGATAGGTTGATTTCATTTGACTGAGCGAGTTGCTCATCAAGGAATAAATAACCAATACTGTCTTTGGCCGGTTTGTCATCAGGAGAGGGAAGGTATTGCAGTTTTTCTCCGTGATTCAGCAATGTAATCGCAGGTAGGTAATAGCTGCTGGTAGACGTGCGCTTTTCGAAAACAAGCGTTTTTCCGCGCAGGTCAGAAAATGACTCAATGCCACTCTCTTTATTAGTAAAGAACACCGTATGATATTTTTGCAGGCCTTTTTTCCATCGTATAGCAAGAACTTGGCTATTAGACTCCTTTTCTAAGGTCATCGCATTAAAGGGGGTCGCCGTTGCAATTTGAACGGTGCCATTTTCAAGCGCAACCGCGAGCTGACGATAATTTTTAAATACCTTTACTGCCCCTTTTGCGTAACCATATTCAGACATATTTTCAGTTACATACTGAGTAAGGGGCGTCGCTTTTTTGATTTTGCTTTGGGCTTTATTGGACACAATGCCAAACGTGAATGTTTTCTCAATATTTTCTTGTGCACTGACGACAAAAGGTGAACTCAGCAAAGTGAGTAATAACAGAGTGCAGGCAGGTTTCATCCGGCTTCAACTTCCTTCTGGTGCATGTCAGTAGTATTTAGTATTTATCAATGTGCCGAAATCAATCTTAAAAACAGTATGATGTACAAATTTCGTTGTGTGCGCACTTTTTATAATGTGACTTGGTCACTTATTCCGTTCAAATAGTACCGAATTTGACGTTTATGTACAGGATGAATGTATCACCGTGAGTCTGAATTCACTGGATTCTTGGTCAAGCGCTGTATTGGCTGTGAGCTAATGCGCCATCTGTATCGCTATTTTGTACTAAGAAAATTTTTCCAATTGTTTTTGATACTTTTTCTCGAGAGCTTCATTGCCTGCTGCACGTTCAAGTTGAATCATGAGTTGCAAAGAGGGCTTCTTCACGCCATACATTTGATTGAATCTCATTAATCGAATTCTAGCTTCAGTATAATCACCGCTATCAATTTCTATTTTAGCGAGTTGCAAAATCGATTTTGGTCTATGGGGATCATGATCGATGGCTCTAGTAAAGTAGTATCTCGCTTTGTCTTTATCTTGTGATTTTAGAGCACAAAAAGCTGCATTCTCATAGCTCGCTGGAATAAGGTAGTAATAAGGCTGCTCAATGGCTCGATTAAACATCTGATCGGCTTTTTCGAAGTCACCTCGCTTGCAAAGAAAAGTACCGTAGTTATTGAGCACATTTCCGTTTTTAGTGTGTTGGCGTAGAGAGCGTTTATACATCTGTTCGGCCTTAATATCTTCACCAACCGTTTCGTAGTAGTGAGCCATAGATAATTGCGCGCGATAGTATTGAGGTGCGTGGTTTAAGGCTTGTTGTAAGTTATCATGCGCGCGAATCATGTTACCGCCGTCTAAATAACCTAGGCCAAGTGCGATACGTGATTCTGCCATTGCCACAGGATCGGCTTTAACGACAGGGCTTCCATCTTCTTTCACCGTCACGCAACCCACGAGTGCAAACTGAGACAATAATATTAGTGCACCGAGCTTTGCTGTTTTCATTCTTTATCCCTACATCCCTGAATCTTTCTGCATGATATGAATTACTTAGCAAAAGCCTATTGAGGAAAAAACACTATGCGATCAGGTTTGCAAACTGTTATGAAAAAGCCGCCATATGGCGGCTTGGTTCACATATTACATTTCGGTAATGATGAGTGCTTTGTTTGCTTATTTTGAAGCTAATCGTCTTTAGTGAAAGCATCTTCACTGAAGTGATCGAGGTCGTACGGTGTTTGCTGATAAACACAGTAGTTCAGCCAGTTTAAAAAGAGGAGGTGTCCATGGCTTCTCCAGCTTGCAATTGGTGGGTTATCTGGGTTGTTGTTTGGGTAATAGTTGACAGGAATAGCGGGCTCCATACCTTCGCTTAAATCTCGGATATATTCATTATGTAAGGTGTGAGAATCATACTCAGGGTGTCCTGTGACAAAGACATTGCGTTTGTCTTTTGTGGTGGCTAAGTACACACCTGCGACATCCGATGTCGCTAAAATGTCTAAGTCAGTATGCTCTTCTAGAAAGTGAGGCGAAAAATCTGCGTAACGCGAGTGAGGAGCCAAAAACGTGTCATCAAATCCGCGTAAGATAGGGTGAAATTGATGATGGATTTGATGATGATACACGCCTGAAAGTTTTTCTTTACGCGTTTTTTTAGGTAGATCGTAGAGTAGCTTTAACCCTGCTTGCGCAGCCCAGCAAACATAAAGAGTAGATGTCACATGATCTTTTGCCCACTCCATGATGGTTTTGAGATGATCCCAATAAATGACATCTTCAAATTGCACCAAACCTAATGGAGCCCCAGTAATGATCATGCCATCGAAGTTTTTATCTCGCACCATTTCAAATTGGCGATAAAACGTGTCTAAATGTTCAGTTGGCGTATTTTTACTCGGGCGGTTATCAATGCGCAGTAATTCGACGTTAACCTGTAGTGGGCTGTTTGAGAGTAGACGCAGAAACTGAGTTTCAGTCTCTATTTTTTTTGGCATCAGATTAAGGATCAGCACTCTTAAAGGACGTATTTCCTGACTCGCTGCACGCGTTTCACTCATCACGAAGATGTTTTCTGTCCTTAATACATCGGTAGCTGGTAATTGATCTGGAATTCTAATTGGCACGACTTTCTCTCCCTAAGTATAGTCAATCTAGACGTCTATACTTCTAAAGCTAACTTAATTAAGTTTAGATGTCGATACGAAATCCGACTTTTCAATCTACTCTTTACATTATGGTAAACCGTACTCGGGGTTGTCACACAATTGTGACTAAAGCAGAGTTTCTGATGAGATAGGTTTGAAACGCAGTGTGTACTATTTGCTGGTAATTATGCGATCACGTTAATATGTGAAGGTGACTTCGTAGTAAGGAAGTCTCAAATTAATGAGCCATACTAAAAACAATCAGCTCACCATTTTGCATTAATGTGCATATTTGGAAACATCGTCAGTGGAGGACATTATGTTCGGTATTTTCAAGAGAAAGACAAAGATTCAGAGCATCGCTCAAGAAGTTCCTTGCGTGCTACTGCATTCGTTTGGTGATAAAGACATTTATACGCCGGAAGAGATTGATCAAGTTCTTCAAAAGCTGGGTTATGATAAGAGCAAGGATGTGAGTCATTATCAGTATGCGTATGGAATGTTTGCCGATGAAGCCTCTTACGAGCTCCTAGAACTAACGGATGAGCTAGGTAATTATGGTCATTTCCAACGTGAAGTAGGTAAGATGCTACTCAATACACCTGAGCCGATTGATATGCATATCTACTTTGAAATTTCTCGTCAGCACCAAAACGTCAGCCTTTCACCTGGTCATCAAAAAGTAAGCGAAAGTGATGGTGTGTAAACATCGTTAGTGGTATTCCATCGTGAGATGAGTTGGGTATAATGCGCGGCCTAATTATCCGGACATGTTGTCGGTTACATTTCTGTTGAGCGTTAATGCCTTATGTTCAAAATGCTTGTCTCTATGCCACCAATGTTGGCGCTGTCGATAGCGATTGTATGTGAAGTGATTGCCACTTCTTATATTCCCAAAACAGAGCAATTTACGAAAGTAATGCCGAGCACAGTCGTTTTGATTGGTTACGGCATCGCTTTCTTCTTGCTTTCCGTCACAGTGCAAACAATGCCTGTCGGGGTTGTTTATGCCATATGGAGTGGTGCTGGGATCGTTTTGGTTGCGACGGTTGGTTACTTTGTTTACGGACAGCGTCTAGACTTACCAGCCCTAGTTGGTATTGGGTTTATTATCGCTGGTGTGTTGATCGTAAATTTATTATCCAAAACAGTAGGGTACGAATAACGCCACTCTACTTGTTAAGTGAATAAGAAGCCGCAGCGAGAAATTGCTGCGGCTTTTTAGTGCAAATTCAATCGCTAATGGCGAGTATTGATATGATGTCTTATTGTTGCATTCATCACGGTCGCATTATGTGATTGAAAAACAGGCATTATTTAGCGCATTGAAAATACAAAGTTATGTTTCTTCAAACTTTAGGAAAGGGCAGTAGATAAATCACTCCGATAGATGTTAACGTGGCGACTCATCTTTACTGCTTTTTCATTCCCTACATATTTCTGCAAAGTTCTTATTGTGTAGTGTGTCGAAGAACCATAGAATCCGCGCGCTTTAATTTATGTTATTAGCGTTATCAATGATAAAAGTGCAGTCCATTATCATTGTTTTTATCACTTATAGATGGGCACATCTGACAATACTTACATGAACAAATACAAAAAGCCTGCATTCAAGGCCGAATTTCTTTTGCCTCGTTACTGGGGAACGTTAATTATCATTAGCGTGATGTACTTACTTAGCCTCCTTCCTTTTAAAGTTCAACTAGCTTTGGGACGCAACATTGGTCGTTTAGCTATGCGACTCATGAGAAAACGTCAAGTTACGATCAGACGCAATCTTGAGCTTTGCTTCCCTCATATGGAAGAATGCCAACGCGAAGCAATTCTAAAAGACAACATCGACAATACTGGCATCGCACTTTTTGAGACCGCAATGGCATGGTTTTGGTCAGATAAACGGGTAAACAAACACGTCACGATAAAAGGCATGGAGCATCTAGAGGCTTTAGAGAAGTCAGGCAAAGGTGCATTAATGTTGGCCGTACACTCAATGAATCTAGAGTTAGGTGCTCGAGCTTTTGGCATTAAAAAGTCTGGAACCGGTGTTTATCGCCCAAACAATAATCCGTGCTTTGATTATTTTCAGTATAAGGGACGCTCTCGCTCTAATCGTACACTGATTGATCGTAAAAACGTCAAAGCCATGCTTGAAGCACTTAAAACGGGTGAGCGGGTTTGGTATGCACCGGACCACGATTATGGTAACCGACGCTCGACATTTGCACCGTTATTTGCCGTTAAAAATGCTTGTACTACGACAGGCACAAGTTTGTTGGTTGATTCTACAGATTGCGCCATTGTGCCTTTTACGATGGTAAGAGGAAAAGACGGACACTATACCCTAACCATTAGTGCGCCCGTCGAAGGTTTCCCGAAAGAGGATCATCAACGCGCCGCCGCATTCGTGAATCAAATAGTTGAAACATCAATCATGGCAAGTCCGAGCCAGTATATGTGGCTTCATCGTCGGTTTAAAACTAGACCAGAGGGTGAGGACTGTTTGTACAAGCCTAGGCTCATCCCTAGCTTGGCATAACACATAGAGAGCCTAAAAAAAGCCCAAGGAACGTACGAACCTTGGGCTTTTACTTTCTATTCTTTTCGCTTTATAAGTAGCGATCTTTTAGGTGAGCTTGAAAGTGTTTAGCATTCAGTGTTTCACCCGTGGCTTGTTTTACCAACTCATCAGTGGTGAATAAGCTACCTTTACTCCAGATGTTTTCCGAGAGCCAATTGAATATCGGAGCTAAGTCGCCAGAACGAATAACCGCATCTACATCGACGGTTTGTTTCATCGCTGCCATAAATTGTGCAGCGTACATCGCACCGAGCGTGTAGGACGGGAAATAGCCAAAACTTCCGTCTGTCTGGCGAATACTGATACTTGATTTTAGAGGGTTTTATCATATATTGATAAGGAGTTCTATATGCGGTAGGTATAAGGATATGCATTTTGCCCACGACTCTAAATAGGTTGTCTCAATTAACATATATAGAATCATATGTTAAAAATACTCAAAAAATTTAACCTATCGCCCTAAAGCAGTTAACTTGCTAGTACATTTCTTGGTAGAAATGTTTCAGCCTTGGGGCTGAAACGAAGGTAGACAATATAATTTATGAATTTAATGATAAATTGAAATCGATTCCTAAGCTACAGCTACCAGTCCACTAAACCTTATTCCTATTACATCGATAATCATGCGACACAAAATGCCGCAGTCTCCATTATGCTAAGATCAAATAATTAAAAAACATAATGTTAAGTGATCATGATTCTAATTGATGCATATGACTGTCTTAGGTAGTATGGCATGTAGAGGCTGATGATGGAATGGTTGTGAATGCCTCTCCGTATTACTAAATGTGCCTGTGATGTGAGCATGGGTTTAGTCGTAGACACAAATTTGTAATCTTCTGCTCTAGATGCAGATCTATAAAAAATTATAACTAACTCAAGAATCGTTAAATACACATGGCTAGACGCGCAAGTACCCAGGAAACACTTGCTTTGGCATTTGAGTTGCTAAAGCGTATACCTAAGTCACGTCAGGTGACTGCGAGTGAACTTCATGAGCAACTTTATAATGTAGGGATTGAAAGAGATATCAGAAGTATCCAACGCAATTTAGAAATGTTGTGTGACCATTTTGATATTATCAGAGATGAACGAACTAAACCTTATGGTTACTCTTGGAAGAAAGAGAGCAACGGTTTCTCACTTCCCCGCTTAACTCCGCAAGAATCATTGTTACTTAGTTTATCTGAAGATTATCTATCCAATTTATTACCTGCAAATGTCGTATCGTCGTTAAATGGCTTCTTCCAGGAAGCAAAGTACAACCTCCATCCCTCTGGATCTCACAATAAAGAGCGAGATTGGTTGAAAAAGGTCAGAGTGGTAAGTGAAACACAGCCACTGTTACCTCCGAAGATCGATTCAGAAGTATTTAAAAATGTCAGTGAAGCGTTGTATCAAGACCGACTGCTACATTTGAAATATCATAATGCTAAACAGGAGCAGCGTTCAGCTATGGTCATGCCACTTGGTCTTGCTCAACAGGGGCCAAGGCTTTATCTGGTTTGCCGATTTGATGGATATGACAACGAGCGTAGCTTGGCATTACATCGAATACAAAGAGCTTCTATATCAACCTTCACCTTTGATCGACCAAAGGACTTTAAACTAAGTCAATATGATGCTGATGGGCGTTTTGGTTTTGGTGAGGGTAAGAAAATTCAGATAAATTTCCGTATAGATAAAGATGCAGGATATCACTTATTAGAAACGCCTTTATCAAAAGATCAGTGTATTACAGAGCGAGAAGATTGTTTTGAAATAACCGCTACCGTTATTGACTCTTTACAGTTGCAAATGTGGCTAAGGGGATTTGGTAGTCGAGTAAGTAATATTGTAAAAACACCGTAAACAGAGTAAAGGGATAAGATAATGTTTTTGAATAGATTAAGTTTAAAAGAAAAAGAGGCCTTTTTAAGGCTCGCACATCATGTTGCGCATGCAGATAATCAGGTTTCGAAAGAAGAAGATCTTGTAATTACCAAGTATTGTATGGAGATGCAGATGGATGATGTATCTTATGATGTTACTAGCTTTGATCTTGGAGAAACCTTGAACTGCTTCGAGTCTGACGGTAATCGTAAAATCGCCTTGTTAGAAATTATGGCACTAATTTATGCTGACAATATACTATCAGTTGAAGAACAATCATTAATAGATCAAATGATTGAGCACTTCGAGTTAAACCCAAACTTAGCAATCGTATATCGTGAATGGGCTAAAAGCATATTGTCTTTATTCGTACAAGGGGAGGCATTGATCCACTTATGAGTTATCCTTGCACAAAATGTGGTCTATGTTGCAAAAATATAAAGAGCGTTATAGCACTACACGAGTACCACTCTGGTGACGGTGTATGTAAATTTTATGTTGAAAGTGAAGGTTGTTCTATTTATGAGCAAAGACCCATTTATTGTAGGATTGATGAAGGATATAAAGAATTATTTTCAAAGGTGATTACTTTAAAAGAATATTATAAGAAAAATGCAGAGGTTTGTAATCAGCTTCAAGAAGAAAACAAATTAGACGTTTATTACAGAGTGAATTTATAAGTATGGATATTAATACACTAATTCAGTTGGTTCCTGAATCGGAAAGAAACATTAAAAGATTGAGATTTATCAAGCAATCATCTAATACACCGAGAATAGCAGTATTCGGTAAGTATAACCACGGAAAGAGCACTCTTTTGAATGCCATAATTGGTCACGAAGTTTTTAAAGCCGCGGATAAAAGAGAGACTGTTAAAAATAGCGAGTTTGAACATAATGGTGTGATATGGATTGATACCCCTGGATTAGATGCAGATGTGCATCAAAATGATGATAAAGCAGCAATGAAAGGAGCTTTTGATGTGGCTGATTATATTTTTCTAGTACATCAGGTCACTGCTGGTGAACTAGATAAAAAGGAACTACAAATTTTTAATCAGTTGGCAAAGCAAGATAAAAATTATAGACAGAAAATGTGTATTGTCCTTACTCAAGTAGATCAGAAGTCTGCCGATGATTTAAATCAGATTCGCAACAAAATAGAAAACCAGCTCCTAAAGTCAATTGAACTTAAAGATCTAGCTATGATAGCTGTATCTGCTGCACGTCATTTAAAAGGCATCAAAGAAAATAAATTAATCTTTTGTGAAAGAAGCGGAATGGATCAACTTTTTTGTCTGATAAGCGAAATTAAAGAAAATATAAATACCTTAAGAGTTAAGGAAATAGAAAGACTAAAAAGAAAGCTAAGTTTGGAAATTGATACAAAGAAAAAACAAATCCAAGATGAATTAAATCAGGCAAAGTATATCTACAATAAAAATATTACTAATTTCGAAAAAGATATCAGAAAGTTCGCTACAGAAGTATCATTAAGAGGATAGAAATATGGCAATTCCATGGATTATTGGTGGTATAGTGGCTGCGGCAGCTACGGCAGTAGTTGCTGCTGTGTCGGATGATAGTGAAGAAAGAGAGAGAGAAGCTAGGAGAGCAGCGAGAAGTGAGAAAGAACGCCTAGACCAAGAGGCTAAAGAAAAGCTTGAGCGTGCCAAAGTAGAAGAAGCACTTAGAAAGCAGCAACAAAAGAAAAAAAATCAAAAAGATTTTGCTGTCAGAAAAGCTGCTCAAATCATAGAAGCTCATCGTGTTAATGGGATATCTGCAAGCAAACTGGCTTCAATAGCAATTGAGAGTCAAGATGAACTGTTACATACGGCGAAATCTGCTTTTGTTTCCTCCAAAACTGCAAAAGATAAACAGTTTGAAATTGAAAATTTAAAAAATCAATTGATTAAATTAGAAAAATTTGATTCTGCGCTTGATAAGGGAGAATTAGATTTTGAGTGATTCTCTATTTGTCGCTTTAGATAGATTTGAATCAGATTATAGTGATATATCTGATAAAGAAGATTTATTAATTCAGTATAAATCTGAACTGCAAAAAAATCTGAGCAAGGTTCTAAATGCAAAATATAAAAACATTAACAACAAGAGTTTATTATATAGATTAGCTGAAGATCTTAAAAATTCTGTTGAATCAAGCATCAGATCTTGGGATATCAAGCTTGAAGAATCTCTCCCAATGAAAGCCTTATCTGATGAATATACTGACCGTATTATTTTGTTGGTGTATGGAAAGGTAAATGCTGGTAAAAGCTCATTCTGTAACTTTTTAGCAAAGCAGTTTTCTAACGACCAGATTAAATATTTTGTATTTAAAAATGGAAGTGTTAATTATTTTGAAGGTGAGTTTTCTGAGGGTGTTACTGAAACCACTGCTCAGATTCAAGGTGTAGAGCTTGGCAATAATTTAGTACTACTCGACTCTCCTGGGTTACATTCAGTCGTTGATGAAAATGGAGATCTTACACGAAGGTTTACTGATAGCGCTGATGCAGTTTTATGGCTCTCTCCTTCTAGTTCACCAGGGCAAGTTCAAGAGCTTGAAGAGTTGCGAGTAGAGTTAGAAAAGTTAAAACCATTACAACCAGTTCTCACTAGATCCGATGAGATTGAAGAAGATTATTGTGAAGAAATTGACGATATAATAGGCATTCTTAAAAATAAGTCTAAATCACGAAGAAAGGCTCAAGAGAATGATGTTTTTCAGAGGGTAAATGATCTTAATTTGAAAGTGGAAGTAAGTCAGCCAATTTCTATTTCTGTTCATGCATACGAAAAGTATCGTGATATTGATAATGCAATGAAAGAATCTGGATTAGAAAAGTTGTTAGTGAGGTTGGTTGAAATAGTAGAAGAAGCAAAAGATTACAAAGTTAACAAGGCCAATAAGCAGGTGGTAAACTTTTTAGAACATTCTGTATTGGGTCCTCTTAACGAAAACGTTGTTCCTATTATCGACGATCTAATTCAACAAACTAATAAAGCCATATCTTCCTTGAAGAGTAAACAGGAAAGTATGACCGCGACAATTGTAAGTAATGTGATATGTGAAGTTCCATTAATCGTGGAAAAACACGTAGCAACCAATAATAAATCAGCGATTAGCAATGATATTAACTCAGTGATTGAGTTTCAAGTTAATCAAGCACTAGAACAATCGTTATCCCAATATGTAAGTAAGATTAGGAAAAATACTAGCAAACTTTCGGGGAACTCAATTGGAGAGTTCGAAGATGTGACGATAGATATTGTCCAAACCAAGGGAAGCGTTAAAAAGAGTCTCGTTTCTAGTGCGGGAGGCATTAGTGGTGCAGCGGGTGGCGCTTATATTGGTTCGCTAATTATGCCTGGAGTTGGAACTGCGATTGGTGGTGTAATCGGAGGTTTAGTTGGAGGATATGCAGGTGATTCAGCAGGAGAGTATTTTGTTGAAACTGAAACCATAAAAGAAAAGGTAGGTGTGTCAACTGATAAAATGATCGTTAAGATTACTAAAACAATAGAAAAAATACTACCAAGCGATATTTCAATGGCATTTGAAGACGTGAATAGCTCTATATCTGAAATTCGGAGTCTGGCGAACAATGTAAAAAATGACATTGATAGATTTGATTCCGAAGTAAATGAAATTAAGGGTAAGTAATGAGTAATGCGATTAACCTCATCAATGATAATATTCAATCATCTAGACCTATTCTTTCACGTTATCGTTTAGAAAGTGAGATTTATGATGTGAATAAAGAAATTCAAAGTAGAATCCAAGAACAAGCTCCGCAGATTATGTTATTTGGAGCTTACAATGCTGGAAAAAGTACTTTGATCAATACATTACTGGGAGTTGAAAAAGCTAACGTAGATGACATTCCTACTACTGACTCTGTTGATAGTTATAATTGGGATGGTTTTAGACTTATTGATACCCCAGGAGTCAATGCTCCTATTGAGCATGAAGAAACGACAGCTGAGCAAATTAAACGTACGAGTGTCATGCTTTTTGTAATTAGAGAAGGAGATCTAGATTCTAAAGATCTATATCAGCGCTTGTTCGAATTACTTAATCAAAATAAGCATATATTTATTGTTTTAAATCATCAGCTCACTAATTTGGAAGACAAAGCTAACGCTCACAGAAAAATTATACAAATTTTGAGCGAACTTTCAGTTAGTTATGGTGTTAGTTTAGATGATGTAAGTAAAATTCATGTATATCCAATGAATGTTAAATCAGCTCTCAAAGGACGACTATCAAAAAATGAAAAGTTAATTGAACATTCGGGTTACTATGATTTTATAAAAGCGTTTAGAACTTGGTTATCTGATTATGATTCAGAAATAAACTTTCTCGATGATGTTAAATCTTTAGTAAAACATCTATGGTACGAGCCAGTTGTAGCCCTGCTAGAGGCAACGAACACGAGTGATGGCAATGAACGGTTAAAAGTATTTAGTGACGATTTACAAATGTTAACGTCAACCAAAAGCAGTACTGAGGTAATGGCTCGAAATTATATTTCAAATCAAGTTAAAATGTTGAAGCCAGATGTTAGCTCAATTCTTCAGCGTTGCGATGATCAGATTGAGCTTGATAGTGAACTCCAGCGATTGCTTACTCCGCTCTACACTGATGTTGAGAACTGGTTAGCGAATAAACTTGGTGATATCAATGGTCAACTTTCAGCCGATGTAACTTACCATTTTGAGAAAGAGAATCATGATAACTCAAACGCTGCTTTTGATTCTATAATCACTCAAGCGCGTCAGGTGATTGGAGACGAGACGAATATAAAAGACTTATTGTTATTAGGTAGAAAGTTTAAGATTCCTGGTCTCAAGGGGCGTTGGGAAAAAACTTTGGGTAAATGGGCAGGTAAAGGAGCTATAGCCGTTCAAGTTGTCTCTTTTCTTTGGGATACCTACCGTGCTCATGATGAACAAGAGAAACAGAATCAGGCCCAACGGCAGCAAGCTGTGGAGCTATATCAAGCTGTTGATCAAATTTGTGGTACTGTTGTTCAGGAACTATCTACATCTGTGACGGAAATAGTAGATACTGTATTGAGTGCTCAGATTTCATCGTTGAATAGCAAAATATCTGTTCTATCAGAAGAAATGGACTTAATGGGGAGGGATAAGCAACTTATTAAGCAACATATACTTGAGTTAGACTCAGTTACAATCTGATTTGTGAGCATTTAACTTTTTAGTTACTGACAATAGAATATGTAAAGTGTCATTAATATGAAACTGAGTATAATTCTGTGTAACGGTCTTGGGTACACATAATCAGTAAGTCTATCTTCGAACATAATAATAAGGTGTACTAATTCAGACCTGATCTGACAGTTACCCATTTTTGACTCGGTGCCTGTCAGATTATATCTGGGCTAGATTCT
>NZ_JAWOTI010000012.1:0-152581 GCF_033338775.1 Vibrio sp. Vb1018 | reverse complement strand
CCATCATCGATCTCATTCGCGATTAGAGAGCCACTAAATAAAATTGCTGACATTGCTAAAGCAAGCCCTGTTTTGTTTAGAGTCATAACGATTACTCCATTTCCTGTTATTCCTGATTAAAAATGACTGCACTTAACTTCTTGCTGCTTCCTTCAAATGTTGTGGGAAGCGATGAAATTATAAGAAAGGATCAGTGAAAGCTGTTCTCATTATTGAGAATGATTCAGGCTGGAAGGGAGTATTTAGGTACGTCTATTTAAAGTATTAAAGAAAAAAATAACATAATCATAATGTTATTTTTTGTATTTACTTTAAGTACTCATCAAGTATGAAATGAAGCCAATATAAAGAAGTAATTTGTTCTATTGCACTGAGCGGAGCAGTCATCCATTTTTTATAAATGGCATTTTATCCAATTATTATCTTTATTATTTAATATTATAAATCATATCCTTATGCTAACACAGGTTGAAAAGTATGGATAAAAACACAACAGGTTCATACTTTTTAAGTCTTTTTCGGTGCTGAAAAGCAATGCGATATCATTCTGAAGTGCTATATTTTCTACTTAAAATGAAGATAAATTCTCTTTGCTGCCTCCAATTAATTTTCTAACGGGGGTTGGTGAAACAGGTAAGTTAATGTGGTGGGACTATGGAAAAGAAGCACTTGATACTGCTAGCTGAGAGTAATTTACAAAGTAACTTAATAAAAAAACAGCTGTCTTCCATTCATGATGTCGATGTAAAGATAATGCAACCAGATGAAGTGGTGTTCAGAAGTCACTCACTCAGTATCGATTTGATGTTTATTGATTACGATTTTATGCGTCAGCTTGAAGTACAAGGAAAGTTACCAGATTTTGATCTATTTGGGTGGTCCTTTATGCTTCACAACGTCCCTTGTGAAAAAGTACAAACGGACTTACTGCATTGGAAGTTGTTAAAAGGAATTTTGCTCCGAAGTGCATCAGTGACACATATATGTGATGGCGCGGAATACGTACTGAAAGGTGGGTTGTGGCTACCAAGAATGTACCTAGAGAAGTTAGTCCTCAATTATCGGCATGCAAATTTGTCCGAAGAACAGCAGCATGATGAGTTAACATGCAGAGAAAAACAGATTCTAGAGCTACTTGTGTACGGCATTTCAAATCAACAAATTGCTTCAAGACTTTTTTTATCTGAAAGTACAGTGAAAAGCCATATATACAAGTTGTACAAAAAACTCGATGTCCATTCTCGTCATGATGCAGTTAAGTTGGTAAGAATGAACAATGGCTTAACCGAGAGAAGTTAAGTCATAATTTGTGATGCTCTTTTTATCGGGGTCTGTTCCGTTTTCACTATCTAATCTAAGCAAGGGCACTCGTATTTGAGTGCCCGTGGTTTATCTAGATTCAATAGTTGGCGTATCAGCAGGCTACATCATGCCCGTGACAAGGCCTGCTGCCACAAAAAACACGATCATCCATAGTACCGAAAGGTTGAGCTTTTTGTGTAGATAGAAACCCGCAATCACTAACGCCATGTCGATGGGAGCAACAACTGCGCTGCTAAATACTGGCTGGTAAAGTGCCGCGAGTAGTAACCCTACTACCGAGGCATTTACACCGTTGATGGCGCCGGAGACCAGCGGTTTGCCTGCCAGTGCTTGCCAGTTCTTAAGAACGCCAAGTAGTAAAAGAAACCCAGGGAGGAATACGCCAAGCGTTGCGATCAGAGCGCCTAAAATTGGCGTATCCGAAAGCTCATAACCGATAAAAGTAGCAAAGGTGAACATTGGCCCCGGTACAGCTTGTGCAGCGGCGTAGCCTGTTAAAAATGCATCTTGGCTGAGCTGGTCGCCAACAATGTTTTGCAGAAGCGGCAGAACCACATGACCGCCACCAAACACTAAGCTACCAGCTTGGAAAAAATCACTAAACAGCCCAAGCAAAGGTAACGTATGAGCCACTAACGGTAAGCCGAGTAAAAGCATCGCAAATAGAGCTAATGGCGCGATAGACGGTTTAAACGACTCGGCTGATGGCGCGGAGTCTTTCTTCAGATATCGCATTCCGACAAAACCTGCTGCGATCAACACGAACATTTGCGTCATGATGCTTGGTGCCACCAGCAACGCAATCGCAGTCGCGACGCACAAACCCGCGGTCAGTTTACTTTGGCAGAAGTTTTTGTACATGCCCCAAGTCGCATCCGCCACGACGACGACTGCGAGCAGTTTTAGGCCGTGAACGATGTTTTGGAACACTGCGGTGTCGGTGATTTGGCTGCTCACCATCGCCAGCGCCAACATGATGACCACTGAAGGAAGCGTGAATCCGACAAATGCTGCGCATGCGCCACCTAAACCGCCACGTTTATAGCCTAAAGCAAAGCCAACTTGGCTTGAGCCCGGTCCCGGCAAAAACTGACTGAGCGCGACAATTTGCGCGTACTCGCTGTCATCAAGCCATTTCAGTTTCTCAACAAAGGTTTGGCGAAAATAACCAATATGAGCCGCCGGGCCGCCGAAGCTGAACCAACCCAGCCAGAAAAAAGTTTTGAATATGGTGAACATGTCGAGCCTGTTTATCTAAAAAGCATTGTTGCTAATTTATCGAATGCTCTAAAATGACTCAAATTGATGATTTTAATTTCATCTATGAATGAAATGGGATGAGGATGTTGGAGTGAAAGAGGACATTCAGTGGCGCAACATTGACTTGAACTTATTGGTGACGTTTTCCTACTTGTATCGCTATCGAAGCGTTAGCGTCGCGGCAGAGAAAAGTTACGTTAGCCAGTCGGCGATGAGTCATAGTTTGTCTCGTTTAAGGTTGTTGTTTGACGACCCGCTTTTTGAGCGAAAAGGGCACAAGATGGAGCCCACCGAGCACGCTCACCACATCGCGCCAACTGTGCATCACTTGTTGGATTCTATCGCCAAAGACTTGCTCACTAAGTCTGCCTTCCAACCTGAAAATTACGCGGGTGTATGTCGCATCGGGTTAACGGATTATGCCGAGTTTATCTTTGCTCCTCGGCTTTATGACGAAATACGCCAGCGCGCCCCAGAGGCGCAGATCAGTTTTATTAACGTCAATCGTAGCAACTACGTGGCATTAACTGAGCACGAAAAGCTCGATGTCATTATTGGCAGCATGCCGGTGTTGGATGACAACTTTGAGAGCTTGTACTTGTACACCGAAAAACACGTGTGCATGTGTGATAAACAGGTGTTGAAAGGGGAAACACAGCTGTCTCTGGAAGCGTTCGCGAACATCGAGCAAGCTCTGGTAAGTCCCGATGGGAGCTTAAAGACACAAGTAGACCAAAAGCTCGCAGAACATGGCTTGAGCCGCAAAGTCACCGTGGCGTCGCGCAACTTTCTCACTATTCGGCATCTATTGAAAAAGCGCGATCTCATTGCCATCGTGCCAGAAAAAATGGCGTTGGCGGAGGGCTTTTCGGACGATCTCATTACTGTTAAGCCGCCGATCGCCGTTGCGGATTTTGATATTGCCATGCTGTGGCATTCCAGCCGAAACAATGAAGACAAAGGCATTTGGCTACGCGAGTTGGTTTCTTCGACCATCACCTCTAAATGATAAACATTTGGGGCACTCATGGTGCTTAGAGTGATTTGTTGTTGAACTTCTTACTACCCGCTGAGTTATCGGCGTTACGCCGAAACAGTACTGATTGTGCAAAATGAATATCTTGGGTTAGGGGGGGATGTTCCAGATTTAATTCATAAAAGAGATTAATGGAAAAGGTATCATTGAGTTGTACCACGTAGTTTAAGCTCTGTTTGAACGTATACATGAAGAGGGAGTAAGCGTCCATCTCGGTATTTTTCCACTAGTAAGTTCACTCCCTGAGTTCCCATCAACTCAGAGTGAATACGAATTGTAGACAACGGCGGAAAGGTAAAGCGAGCAGTAGGAATATCATTCATACTAATCAGCGTAATATCCTCTGGTATCTTTAAGCCAAATTCATGGATTGCACGTACTATGCCAATCGCGATGGAGTCTGAATCAATGAATACTGCTTTCGGGAAGTCACCTTTGGCTAGCATCTCTTTCGCTAAGTTATAACCGGACAAACTAGAGCAGGCACAATAGTGTATATCATGTTCTGCGACCACGCCTTTTAGATAGCCATAGTCCAAAAACACATTTTCACGAGTGTCAGCTGCGTCGTGCTTGTCTTGACCGCCAATATAACCGATGCGGCGGTGGCCTCGTTGTACAAAGAAATCAACTACTTGCCTACTGATTCGAATAAGGTCGACATCAACGCAATCATAAGGGCAGGTTGGATCTGAAAAGTTTATGTAGCAAATGCTATCGGCTAGACGTTTAGGTAATTTATCTACTACCTTTTGGTCGACATTTCCGACTAAAAGGACACCTGTTATCTTTTTCGTTTCAACATCAATTTCACTGTTATAGCAATTGGTTAGCGTAATACCTAATTTGTCGCATTGCGTTTCAATCCCATGACGAATTGATAAGTAGTAAGGGTCATTCACCTCTGTTTCTTGTTTGTAGTTATATAAGGCTAAAAAGTGATGTTTTTGCTTAGCTTCTTTGATGCCTTTCTTCGAGCTACTGGTGCGGTACTCCAGTTTTTCTGCAATTTCCAAAATGCGGTATTTGGTTTCTTCTTTAACGCTCAACGTTGGGTCGTTGTTCAAAACCCGCGATACGGTTGCAAGTGAGACGCCTGCTTCAATGGCGATATCTTTTAGCTTTGCCATGTAAATTTCCCGTTGGCACTGCCCAAGTGTGAGCTCAATAATCTGACTATTTTAAACAGCTACTTAGATATGCACAAACCTTTAGTAAGACAGTCCTAAACACTTTAAATCATCATATCAAGCCAAATTGTTTTCATGAAATAGACTCTATTGAGTAATAAATAAAGCCGTAAACGTAAGGATTATATTGCTGTAAAAATACTGAAAAACGCGACTGGTTTGGAAACTTGCTACTTGTGGTAACTCTAGTACTTAATAGGACTCGAGCTGTTTAGAGTTTAATCAAGCAAACGTTTTATTGTTCATGTTTATGTTTTGTGTCTCATTTTATAAACAAATCAATAGGAAAGTATTCAACTCTATTTATAATCTCCGCGCTTTTAAAAGCTGTCTAACAGTATGAAAAATTAGGAAATTATAATGAAAAAAGTATTGCCATTATTGGCTTTAGGTGCAGTGGTTGCTTCAGCATCAGTTCAAGCAAAAGGTAACTGGTATGTTGGTGCTGATTTGGTAAATTCAGATCTTAAAGTTAAAAGCTTGTCAAAAGATCTTTCTGCGACAGGTCTTAGCCTTGCTGTAGGTAAAGAGCTTCAATATTCAGAAAACTTCAAACTAGCTTTTGAAGGTGAGTACATATACTTTGGCGACTTTGAAGAAACATTTTCTTACATGGGGTGGCCGGTTAAATTTAGTGTTGATGCTTCTGCGTTCAATTTCAATGCGAAGCCTAAATACCAATTTGCAGGTACAGGCTTCTATGTTGGTGCGATTGCTGGCCTTGGTGTAATGAGTGTTTCTTATGAAGTGAAATCATCTAGCACTGTTACCGATGATGGTCGTGATGTAGGCTTTAACTACGGTGTTGAGGCTGGTTATGAGTTCGCTTCAGGTTTGGTTGTATCTGGTGGCTACCGTGCTTCTTCGGTAAGTATTGATGCCGAAAACGGTGGCAGCGAAGATTTTGATTTTGACAGCCTGTACGTTGGTGTTGATTACAAGTTTTAAGCTCGCGTAAGCAAAACATAGATACTAAAAAGGAGCCGTTAGGCTCCTTTTTTTATTAGATTATCAATCAACTCATAATGGTGATCTTGTACGCCTGCAAGGTTGCCATATTTGGGTTGGTGGCGGTCATTTTCTTTCGCGTGTTGCCAGCCAATGGTGTGACGCACAAAATGCTCTGCAAACGCGTGGGAAACTTCCAAGCAACCTGCCAGTACGGTATCAACATAACTTTGCATGATTGGGCTCTTTTCGCATGGTGGTAGTGGCTCGTCTTTTACGTAAACCCAAATGTCATGTTCTTGGTTAAAACTCGCATCTGTTTCGATTTGATCTGGCTGAAGTTGAATACGATGATAACCTCGCTCACGGCGGTCGAATTCTGCGAGCGCTTCTTCATTTACTTCGAGTAAAACGCCATTAACCTGTCCATCGCCTTGGTTCACCACTAATGGAGAGAGGCTGTAGCTGTCGTCAATCTTCCCCCAGTAGCGAACCAACCCATGTGCTATGACGGGAATGGCTTCTCCCGTTTGTCCGGTTAACTTACGCGACGCAGAATTAATCAAACTGCCATAGCCAAATATGTACATTGTCGTTGCATCCCTTAACTGATAGTTGTGCCTCTCATGTTTATACCTAACCCGCATCTGAAGCACAACTTTACCTCTTAAGTATAATCTTAATTATAAACATGTATTTTTTATACATGTTTATGGTAGCATCAATATGTAGTTGAGTTAACCAGCATCGAGAGACGCTTGAGGGCAAGATAATGCTGAATATCACCGATAAAAAAGTAGAAGAAAAAATCCCCGCATGGCTGCGATTAGGCTTTCGGCCGTTTTTTCTGTTTGGGTCGATTTACGCCATTGTTGCGATTGCGTTGTGGGTGTGGATGTTCCAAGGCGGACAGCCAAACGCATTAGCCGTGCCTGCATTGTGGTGGCACGTACATGAAATGTTGTTCGGTTTTTCGATGGCCATTGTAGTTGGCTTTGTACTGACCGCGGTACAAAACTGGACTGGCATTAATGGTACCAAGCATTACATGCTTCTGGCTTTATTTGGCTTGTGGTTAGTGCCCCGCATATTGCTTTGGACACCAGCACCGTTATGGTTAACCAGCAGTATCGAAGCGGTATTTTTACTGTTTGTCGCCTATGAGGTGGGCATTCGTGTGTATCGAGCCAAAGGTTGGCGTAATTTGTTTTTCGTTCCACTGTTTCTTTTAGCCATCTTTGCGAACTTTGCAAGCTACGCAACGATAAAAGGTATGCCGCCCTTTAGCTCTTCAGCGGTGTGGCAAGCAATGCTGTGGTGGTTTACCTTGCTGTTGTCAGTGATGGGCGGACGTGTGATTCCATTTTTTACTGCGCGTCGATTTAATTTCGAAAAAGCGCAACCATTGGCTTGGTTAGAGTGGTTCGCGAACTTGCCATTGGTAATGCTATTTGTGCTGAGCTTTTTCCCTGTGACGTTTGCAGAACTAGGTAGTCCTTTGATGCTATTTGCAGGTGTTGCTCAGTTGGTGCGTTTTGTTCGCTGGAAACCTTGGTTAACCCTGAGCGAGCCTTTAGTGTGGTCGCTGCATGCTGCGTATTTGTGTTTACCACTAAGCTTAATTTTGCGAGGCGTCTGGGGAGATGCATTTGCCAGCCATAACCTCATTCACCTGTTTGCGATAGGTGCGTTAGGCGGTTTGATTTTAGCGATGATTACACGGGTGACGATGGGACATACTGGTCGCATGATCTACAAAGGGCCAAACATGAGCCTTGCGTTTGCAGCAATTACCGCGGCAGCTTTGGTTCGCAGTTTCGCCGTGATCTTTGATCCAGCGAACATGATACTGTGGATTGATATCAGCGGCGGATTATGGATTGTTGCGTTTGGGCTATTTGTGTGGCGCTTTGGTGTGATGCTTGTGACCCCTCGTGTGGATGGTCACCCCGGATAAGATTCTAATGTGAGTAGAGAAAAGAGGAGCCGCGTGCTCCTCTTTTGGTTTTTGTTCTTTATAGGTTTAGTGTTTATTCGTCTTCGTCGTCCGCTTTATTCGTGAGCCCCAAGCGTTTAAATAGCCACCACTCTAGACCAAAAATGACAATTAAGGCGATGCAGAACCAGGTGAATGCCATGGTGGATTCCACGCCTGGCATTCCACCAACATTGATACCGAGTAAACCTGTTAAGAAGCTAGTTGGTAGAAAAATCGTTGCTACCAAAGTAAACAGGTAACTGTTTTTATTGGTTTTCTCATCACGATGATGTTTGATCTCTTCTTGGAAAAGCGCCACTTCTCCAAGATAAAACTCAAGTGTTTCATTTATGCGCGTAATATTATTGTGTGCGAAGCGATATTGATGAGGTCTCAAAGCAATCAATTCTGATTCTGACTCCACAAGATCACGGATAGCGTACTGCTGAGGGCGAATAAAACGCTTGATAGAAATCAGTGCTTTTTGAGTCGCCATATGTTTGTACGTCGACTCATCATTCACGTCGAACTGGTTTAGTGTTTCTTCAATCGTATCAAGGTAAATGTCTATTTTACTGTTTAATCCTTCAATGATCTGATGAAGTAAACTGGCAAGACTTTTTGGGCCTTTGTGTTCCGCTAATGCTTGGCGAATCTCCATGATCGCGCGTGATGGAATTTTACGAGTTGAAATGAGTGCGCCTTGAAAGTAGAGAATTCGAATACTAAGCATATCTTCTGGTGATGCATTGCCGTTCATATTGACGCCTCGTAAAATCAACATGAAGTTCTCGTCATCCAAAGGATGGAAAGATGGTCGACTTTCGTCGGCTAATAGATGATCAACCGTAGCTCGAGGTACTTGGTTTTGCTCCAGCCAACCACGAATATCAGGATGCAGCCGTTCGCAATGGTACCAATGCTTAGCTTGAATTTGCTCTGCCGTGGTGGATTGTTGAGTTGCTTCTGGGGTTGAGAAGTCCCAATGTTCAATCATAAAACCCATTTTCTTTTCCTTGTTTGAGCCGATACCAAAATAACCTCAAGATACTTCTTTCGCGAGAATTGCATTGCCATACAGAGGCAATGCTCTGAGTACGGTACTCTGAAGTCATTGATGCATTATTTTTCAAATGAGTATGATTGTATTTAATGCCAAATGTCTATGAATAGTTGTTCTTATTTGCAATCGAGTGGAGCGCACCAAGGTGTTGTGCTTAAACAACAAAACAAAAAGCCTGCAACTAAGCAGGCTTTATTGTGGGGGGAGGGAGGGGAGCTGTTAGCCAACTTGAGAAAGATTAACCACTTTCTGTTGTAGCTTTTTCTTTAAATAGTCCGTTAAGGCCTGTTTTTCTTCCTCGTTCATGTAAAGACCAAGCTTAGTACGGCGCCATAAAATGTCTTCATCGGTCATTGCCATTTCATGGTTCATTAAGTAATCGATCTCACGTTGGTAAACACCACCGGCTTGTGTCGAGAACGTTTGTCCTAAGTCAGCTTCACTTGTTGTACCTTCCATTAAGTTCCACGTTTGGGTACCAAACTGAGTGACATAACGAAGAATCAATGCTTCTGGCGCCCAAGTGTATTTAGCATGAATTTGTTTCGCTAATTGTTCACGACTACAGCTGAAGTTACCACCAGGAAGGGTTTGGTTGGCCGTCCAGTCTTTACCCATTTCAGGTAGGAACGGAGCAAGTTTCTTCATTGCTGCTTCACCTAACTTACGGTAGGTCGTTAACTTACCACCAAAAACAGAAAGCAGAGGTGCATGGTCGTATTCCGCATCGAGCTCTAGCGTGTAGTCTCGTGTGATTGCTTGCGGAGAGTCAGATTCATCGTCACATAAAGGACGAACACCGCTGTATGTCCAAACTACATCTTCGCGAGTCAACTGGTGGACAAAGTGTTGGTTTACGATATCAATGAGGTAATCGACTTCGTCATCTGAGATCGACACTTCACGTGGGTCACCTTTGTATTCCACATCTGTTGTACCAATGATTGAGAACTTATCTAAGTAAGGAATCATAAATACGATGCGATTGTCTTTGTTTTGAAGAATGTAGGCTTGCGGTTCGTTGTGGATACGAGGAACAACGATGTGCGAGCCTTTGATTAAGCGAATGTTACGAGGAGAGGCTTGCTCTAATCCATCATCAAAGAACTGTTTTACCCAAGGCCCCGCAGCATTGACTAACGCTTTCGCTTTACGTTCGAAACGTTGGTCTGTCATCACATCGTGAATAGTAACATGCCAGATACCACCTTCACGGTGTGCTTTTTCCACGCGGCAGTAGTTACGCACTTCAGCATGGTTTTCGCGAGCCGCAAGAACGTTCAGTAATACTAAACGTGCATCATCAACCCAACAGTCAGAGTATTCGAAACCCGTTTTCATCTCTGGTTTTAGCAAGCCAGATTTCGCAAGGTTGACGGTTTTACTGCCTTGCAGCGTCGTACGTTTACCCAAGTTATCGTAAAGGAAAAGGCCACAACGAATCATCCAAGCTGGGCGTAGGAATGGGCGATGCGGTAAACGGAAACGCATTGGTAATGCGACGTGTGGTGCTTTACGAAGAATAACCTCACGCTCTGCGAGCGCTTCCGAAACTAAACGAAACTCGTAGTGTTCAAGGTAGCGTAAACCGCCGTGTATCAGTTTAGAACTTGCTGAAGAAGTCGCAGATGCGAAGTCATGTGCTTCATATAAGCCAACACTCAAACCTCGGCCAGCTGCGTCTGCTGCAATACCAGCTCCGTTAATGCCGCCACCGATTACGATCAAGTCTAAGGTAGTGGATGAGCTAGTAGTGGAAGCATTATTTTGTATACTCATAAATTTGACCTCTTGGTGAGCGAACGAGCATTTTAGAACATAATGTAATCCTAGCTCAGGTTTCGTTTGTGATCATCTATTATTTTCGTTTGTGAGCGTTTTGTGTGATTTAGACACAAAAAAAACCTCTGTCTAATTAAGACAGAGGTCATTTGAGGGGGAGTTATACGATTGACGTTACTCGTTTTCGGAGTTTGATTCGTTAGCTTCAACCACTTCAAGTGGGATAGAAGCTTCCTTCAAAATTGACAAGATTTCTTCTGGTGGCTGCTTATTGGTAAAGATCATGTTGAGCTGTGCAATATTGCCTAGTTTCACCATAGCATTGCGCCCGAACTTGGTGTGGTCTACGGCAAGAAATACACTACGGCTATTGTCAATGATCGCTTGTTTGACCCGGACTTCGTGGTAATCAAAGTCTAATAGCGAGCCATCGAAGTCGATACCGCTAATGCCGAGAATACCAAAGTCGAGACGGAACTGTTTAACGAAATCGAGGGTAGCCTCGCCAACAATACCGCCGTCTCTGCTGCGGACTTCTCCACCCGCTAAGATGACTTTGATTTCAGGGTTAGGGAAAAGAATGGTCGCAACATTGATGTTGTTGGTGACAACACGCAACTGTTTATGGTTTTTATTGAGCGCTCGCGCAACTGCTTCTGGTGTGGTGCCGATATCGATGAATAGTGTGGCACCATCTGGAATGTGTTTGACTACCTCGTCTGCAATGACATCTTTTTCATTGAAGTTGAGCGCTTTACGCGTGTTGTAAGATGTGTTTTCAGAACTGAGAGGAATAGTGGCTCCACCGTGATAACGACGAATTTTGTTGTCATCGGCGAGTTCATTGAGATCGCGTCGGATGGTTTGTGGGCTGACATTGAATCTTTCTACTAACTCATCCGTGCTGACATAGCCTTGTTTTTTCACCAGCTCAACAATCTGCTGGTGTCGAGGTATTTGCTTCACTTACCACTCCCTTGTGCATTGGTAACGGCCAATGCTTCAAATTCGAAGCTCTATTGTGCTCGAATTTGCTCGTTGTGAGAAGTAAGCGAGTTCAGGAATCGGGGATAAAGCGCAAAAAGAGCGCACAAATGGCGCTCTTTTTTTCTTATGGAGATGAGATTAATCTTCTTCGTCGTGAAGTTCAGACCAGGTTTGTGCACATTTCACTGCACGTTTCCAGCCCTTGTAACGACGATTGCGTTTTTCTTCATCATCGTGTGGCTCAAAGGTGCGATCAAGTACCGCTTTATTCTGCAACTCATCAATACTATCCCAGTAACCAACTGCAAGGCCGGCAAGGTAGGCTGCACCAAGAGCGGTAACCTCAGTTACTTGAGGGCGGTGTACTTCTGTGTTCAATACATCGGATTGGAATTGCATGAGGAAGTTGTTCGCTACTGCACCACCATCGACGCGAAGGTTCGCAAGCTTAATGCCTGAGTCAGCTTGCATCGCATCCAGTACGTCACGAGTTTGATAAGCGATGCCTTCCAATGTTGCACGGATGATATGGTTTGAATTCACACCGCGAGTAAGGCCGACAATCGTGCCACGTGCGTAGGCATCCCAGTATGGTGCGCCTAAACCAGTAAATGCAGGCACGACATAAACGCCGTTTGATGTATCCACTTTTGTCGCGAAGTATTCAGAGTCTTCTGCACCGTTTAGGATTTTCAATTCATCGCGTAGCCATTGGATAGAAGCCCCACCCATGAATACGGCACCTTCAAGTGCATAAGCTGGTTCGCCTGCAGGACCACAAGCCAAAGTAGTTAGAAGGCCATGTGTCGAAGTGACTTTTTCTTGGCCAGTATTCATTAGCAAGAAACAACCCGTACCGTAAGTGTTTTTCGCTTGACCCGCTTCAACACACATTTGGCCGTAAAGCGCCGCTTGTTGGTCACCTGCGATTCCAGAAATAGGAATACGAGTACCGCCTTTACCACCGATGTTGGTTTTACCGTAAATTTCCGATGAGCGCTTCACTTCTGGCATCATAGATGCTGGGATGCCAAGCTCATCTAACATTTTTTGATCCCAACATAGATCGTTGATGTTAAACAGCATGGTACGCGATGCGTTAGTGTAGTCGGTTACGTGAACGCGACCTTGAGTCATCTTCCAAACTAACCAAGTATCGACAGTACCAAACAACAGCTTACCTGCTTCTGCGTCTTCTCGTGCGCCTTCAACATTGTCCAGAATCCATTTAACTTTGGTACCGGAGAAGTAAGGGTCAAGCACCAAACCAGTGTTGTCACGTACATAGTTTTCGAGACCGCGTGCTTTTAAATCTTCACAGATATCAGCAGTACGGCGACATTGCCATACAATCGCATTGTAAACGGGTTTACCTGTTTCTTTGTTCCAGACGATGGTCGTTTCACGCTGGTTAGTAATACCGATAGCCGCTAATTGGTCGCTACGGATGCCAGACTTAGCTAGAGCTTCTACTAAGGTAGAGCTTTGTGTTGCCCAGATCTCCATTGGATCATGTTCAACCCAACCAGCTTCTGGATAAATCTGAGTAAATTCGCGTTGCGCGACGCTTACGATGTTCGCATCATGATCAAGAATCACTGCGCGAGAGCTTGTTGTACCTTGGTCTAGGGCAACAATGTATTTTTGCTCAGTCATGGTAAGAATCCTTTTGTTTCGTTATTTATATTTTAGTAAATGTTCGAGTTACGTCAGTTTTAAGCTCTAGCTTCTTCTGTTTCTTCTTCCGTCTCACATTGGTTTGGAATCGTGCAACCGTGGCCTTGTTGTGGAAGGTAAGCGGCAATCGCTTTTGGATACAACCAACCACCAAAACACGCACCTGCAATCGGAGCAAGTAAAGGCACGATAAAGTAAGGAATGTCTTTAGCACCTGTCAGAGCGTAATCCCAGCCTGCGAAGTAAGCGAACAGCTTCGGTCCAAAGTCACGAGCAGGGTTCATCGCAAAGCCTGTTAGTGGGCCAAGTGAACCACCGATGACGGCAATCAAAATACCGATCAATAGAGGGTTCATTGCGCCACGTGCCGCGCCGTTATTTTCATCGCCCAGAGCTAGAATCGCAAACATCAGTACAGCAGTGATAACGAATTCCACAGCAAAAGCACCAAAGAAAGAGATAGAGGCATGCGGATAAGTCGAGAAGATACCAGCAGTTGCAAGTGCATCTTGGCTGCTGCGAACGAAGTTATGAGCGATTTCGTAGTCGGTGAAAAGGTTGCTGTATAAGCTGTAAACCAACGCAGCAGAACAGAATGCCCCAAGCATTTGAGCGATAATGTATGGCACCACTTTCGCCTTATCAAAACCATGGAACATAGCAAGTGCGATGGTAACGGCAGGGTTGATGTGTGCACCAGAGACGCCAGCCGTACAGTAAATCGCGATGGCGACACCGAAGCCCCATACAATACTGATTTCCCATTGTCCAAATGATGCGCCTGTTAGAACTAAGGCTGCAACACAGCCTACGCCGAAGAAAATAAGTAGTCCTGTACCGATAAACTCGGCCAAACATTCTCCGAGCAGAGAGGGGTGTTTGTTCGTTGTCATGTTAAAAGTCCTTTGATCATTTTTGCCTGTCTAGCACGATACTATTGTGCATATATAAACGTTTGCGAAAACAAACGAGCGTTAAAAATGAGCGTTTGAGCATAGATTTGTTAATCAAAGTCTTCGTTTTTGTTAAATGGCGCATCTTTTAACCGGAAAAGAACACAACGAAAATAATTTATTTGTCACGAGGCCAGTGTTGAGAGCGCTCAAATTACCGATGTGAAAAAGAATGCACAACTGGTAAGAGGAGTTTTGTGAAGCTGCTACGTGCTTGGAGATTTATTGCACAGAACTTGTGTAGCAATTAACCCTAAAGGAGTAGCGGAATGTCAAATGTATCAAGGGATAGCAGTGATATAAAAAATACGCTGTCATGTTTGGACTTTTAGAAAAAATCGTCATCCCATTGGTACCAATAGGATGAGTTGATAAGAGAATAAACGCTGTTAATGTCTTGTGTTTGTGAATCATTGCTTCGGCTTGTATTCAAATAAAAATTGTTTTTTTTATTTCGTTTGATGCTAAACGTGATCGTTTTTCAGCTTTTTAGTTATTAGTTGGTTCGGAGCGAGTAGGGCAGGCGTAAATCGCCCTTTTTACGGTTAGTTTATGTTCTAATTCGAGCCTTTGTTTCAAAGGTTTCGAATTGGAATGCTCAAGTGAGAGGTTTGAACATCAGTTTAATATTAACGAATCTTGAGTAAAGTTGAACGATGATCTAATTAATGCTCATATAATTTACTGTATTTACTTATATTTAATCCATGTGCAACATTTGTCACAGAAATAAAATCCTAACTCCATACAATTCATGAACTTTCGAACGAAGATTTATTTTGTTTCGTTCGCTCCTTTTGTGTTTTTACCATCGCATACAAAATAATGAGGTTCCTATGTTTGGAATATTCAAACCTAAGGCGCACATTGATCGTCTGTCCCCTGGCAGCATCGATAGCACCTACTCTCGCCTCCGTTGGCAACTCTTTATCGGTATCTTTGTTGGCTACGCCGGTTACTATCTAGTTCGTAAAAACTTCAGTTTGGCGATGCCTTATCTTATCGAGCAAGGCTTTAGCCGCGGAGACTTAGGTGTCGCCTTGGCAGCTGTTTCCATTGCATATGGTCTCTCTAAGTTTCTAATGGGCAGCGTTTCAGACCGCTCCAACCCTCGCTATTTCCTTAGTGGCGGCCTATTGATGTCTGCATTAGTGATGTTTTGCTTTGGCTTTATGCCATGGGCGACTGGTAGCGTCACTGCGATGTTCATTTTGCTTTTCTTAAACGGTTGGTTCCAAGGGATGGGGTGGCCTGCTTGTGGCCGAACCATGGTGCACTGGTGGTCACGTAAAGAGCGTGGTGAGATCGTTTCGGTTTGGAACGTGGCGCACAACGTGGGTGGCGGTTTGATTGGTCCACTATTTATTCTTGGCCTGTGGGCATTTAATGATGATTGGCGCACTGCATTTTATGTTCCTGCATTTTTCGCCACGTTAGTTGCTGTGTTTGTTTGGATGACGGTTCGCGATACCCCTCAGTCTTGTGGTCTGCCTCCTATTGAAGAATACAAAGACGATTACCCAGATGACTATGACAAGTCCCATGAACAAGAAATGACAGCGAAGGAAATCTTCTTCAAATACGTCTTCAACAACAAACTTCTTTGGTCGATTGCAATTGCAAACGCATTTGTTTACCTAATTCGTTACGGCGTACTGGACTGGGCACCTGTTTACCTAAAAGAAGCGAAGGATTTCTCGGTAGATAAATCGTCATGGGCTTATTTCTTATACGAATGGGCTGGCATTCCAGGAACACTATTGTGTGGTTGGATCTCTGACAAATTGTTCAAAGGTCGTCGTGCACCTGCTGGTATCTTATTTATGGTGTTAGTGACAGTTGCAGTGATGGTTTATTGGTTTAACCCTGCAGGCAACCCAACAGTAGATATGATGGCGCTTATTGCAATTGGCTTCCTAATCTATGGTCCGGTTATGCTGATCGGTTTGTACGCACTTGAACTCGCTCCGAAGAAAGCGGCAGGTACTGCCGCTGGTCTTACTGGTTTGTTTGGATACCTGGGTGGGGCAGTTGCCGCAAACGCGATTTTGGGCTACACCGTAGACCACTTTGGCTGGGATGGTGGCTTTATCATCTTAGTGGGTTCTTGTATTACTTCTATCGTGTGTTTGATGTACGCCTTTTTAGGTGAACGTGCGCACCACGAGCAAAAAGAGCGCGAGAAGGAAGCGCTAGCGTAATATTTATTTAAAGAGGCAGTGGAATACTGCCTCTTCGCTTTATCAAGGAAATAACAATGAAAACAAAGTCAGTATGTCTTACTTTTTTAGCACTTAGCCTCTCTGCTGGTGCGATTGCGAAGCCGCTTGTCATTGCGCACCGTGGCGCATCGGGCTACTTGCCTGAGCACACGCTAGAAGCCAAAGCACTTGCTTACGCAATGAAACCTGACTACATAGAGCAAGATGTGGTAATGACGAAAGACGACCAGTTGGTCGTGTTGCATGACCATTATCTCGATCGCGTAACGGATGTTGCGGAGCGTTTTCCTGATCGTGCACGTAAAGATGGTCGTTATTACGCGATTGATTTCACTCTGGCGGAAATCAAATCCTTGCGAGTTACCGAAGGGTTCAACATCGATGAGAAAGGCAACAAAGTAGCGGGCTATCCAACCCGATTCCCTATGTGGAAATCTGACTTCACCGTGCCGACGTTTGCTGAAGAGATTGAGCTGATCCAAGGCTTAAACAAAACGCTGGGTTATGACATCGGTATTTACCCAGAAATTAAAGCGCCTTGGTTCCATCGTCATGAAGGTAAGGACATTTCTAAAGCAGTACTTAAAGTCTTGAAGCAGTACGGTTACGGCTCTCAAGACGACAAAGTCTACCTTCAGTGTTTTGATGCGAATGAACTTCAACGCATCAACAGTGAACTCATGCCTGCAATGGACATGGACTTAAAGCTCGTTCAGCTTATGGCTTACACGGACTGGAACGAAACTATGGTGTACAAAGGCGACAAGGCAACACCATACAGTTATGACTGGATGTTCGAAGCCGACGGAATGAAGAAAGTAGCGAGTTACGCGGAAGGAATTGGACCTTGGAAGCCGATGCTGGTGGATGATAAGTCAACCAAAGACAATATCATCATCAAGCCGTTGATGAAGGCTGCAAAAGACGCTGGCTTGCAAGTGCATCCATACACGTTCCGCGCCGATCCAGGACGCATTCCAGCGTACACTGACAGCTTTGAAGGCATGATGGATGTGTACTACAACCAAGTAAAAGTGGATGGTTTGTTTACTGATTTCCCAGATAAAGCGGTCAGCTTTTTAAATCAGTAATCACGCATTTTGCTGTAAGCTAAAAAATCCCCCAACAGTTTCCTGCTGGGGGATTTTTCGTAGGGCTAATTCACGAATGAATTAGTTGTTTTTATGCAGTTCGCTGTTCAGTTCAACCGCGCTCTTGTTTGCAAGACACTCGATTTGACCTGTTACAGAGTTACGACGGAACAGTAGGTCAGAAACACCAGCAAGATCGCGGGCTTTCACAACTTCTACTTCTTGGCCTGCAGAATCTAGCATGCGCACTTTAGAACCAGCAGTTACGTACAGACCTGATTCGATAGTACAACGGTCACCCATTGGGAAGCCAAGACCTGCGTTCGCGCCTAGTAGAGAGTTTTCACCGATAGAAACCACAACTTTACCGCCGCCAGATAGCGTACCCATGATAGATGCGCCGCCGCCGATGTCAGAGCCGTTACCAACCACTACGCCAGCAGAGATACGACCTTCAACCATGCTCACGCCTGTTGTACCCGCGTTGAAGTTGATGAAGCCTTCGTGCATTACCGTTGTGCCTTCGCCAACGTGTGCGCCAAGACGTACGCGAGAAGTGTCAGCGATACGAACGCCAGTTGGTACCACGTAGTCCACCATTTTAGGGAACTTGTCTACGCAATCTACGCTTAGTGCACGACCCGCTAGGCGAGCTTCGATTTGACGCTCTGCTAGTTCAGGTAGGTCGATTGGACCTTCATTAGTCCATGCGATGTTGTGTAGTAGACCGAAGATACCGTCTAGTACCGTACCGTGTGGTTGAACTAGGCGATTAGAGATAAGTTGAAGTTTTAGGAAACCTTCAGCAACGCTTTGTGGCTGCTCGTCAGTGGCAAGGATAACCAGTACAAGTGGTTGTGCTGATTCTGCTGCTTTTGCTGCGAAAGAAGCGTTTGCCGCATCGCCGTTTGCTTCAAATGCTGCTGCCAGTTCTGCGCTTTGTGCTGCAAAGATCTCGATAGCTTGGTTGCCTTGCTCATAACCTGCTACTGCTGCTAGTGCGTTAACAAGCGCTTCGCTTGGGTTAAGAACTGGGTTTGGGAAAAACGCTTCGATGATTTTGCCGTCGCGGTTTTTAGTTGCCGTACCAAAGGCTAGAGAGAAGAAAGCCATAGTTGATCTCCATGTGTTGAGTCTTGTGTCTCGTCTGTTCACTGACAAGAAATAATTAAGTTGTCGGTCATCATAAAGAGAGTGTTGGGGAGTTTAAAGAGGGGAAATGGAGAAAGTCCGTAGATGGATACCTTTTGTCTTTTTAGAGATATGTTTGTCTGATGAGAAATGTGTCGCAAAAGCCTTATCAGGCCGATTTTGGGCAGAGACACAGTGAAGTGGGAGAAGGGAGCATCGCAAAAAAATAAGGGGAGGACCGAAGTCACTCCCCCTACACTGGGTTTGTTGGATTTACTGACTTTGGATAGTAAAGCGATAAATCGACTTAGAGGCTTAGCTCACCGACCTCTACTGCAAGTGCAACCGTTGCCCCTACCATTGGATTGTTGCCCATACCGATGAAGCCCATCATCGCTACGTGTGCTGGTACTGAAGAGCTACCCGCGAATTGCGCATCGGCGTGCATGCGACCCAAGGTATCTGTCATGCCGTAAGAGGCAGGACCTGCCGCCACGTTGTCTGGGTGTAGAGTACGACCAGTACCACCACCTGATGCCACAGAGAAGTAAGGCATGCCTTCACGGTTACGTTCTGCTTTGTAGATGCCTGCTACAGGGTGTTGGAAGCGAGTCGGGTTGGTTGAGTTACCAGTGATGCTCACATCCACTTGTTCTTTATGCATGATAGCCACGCCTTCACGCACATCGTCTGCACCGTAGCAAAGGATCTCACCACGTGGACCTTGGGAGAAACGGCGACGTTCTACTTCCACTAACTCACCAGTTTGGTAGTTGTACTGAGTGCGTACGTAAGTGAAACCATTGATGCGTGAGATTAGGTAAGCGGCGTCTTTACCCAAGCCATTTAGGATAACTTTCAACGGATTTTTTCGTGACTTGTTCACGTTCAATGCGATTTTGATAGCGCCTTCTGCCGCTGCGAATGACTCATGGCCCGCAAGGAAAGCGAAACAGCCACTTTCTTCATTCAATAGACGAGCCGCCAATGCACCGTGACCGATACCCACTCGGCGTTGTTCTGCGACGCTGCCTGGTTTTGTGCAGGCTTGAAGGCCTTCACCGATGATGTTTGCAGCTTCTTCAGCTGTTTTTGCTACGCGGAAAATCGCCAAAGCAGTGCCTAGCGTGTAGGCATCGGCAGCGCTTTCAAACGCGATAGGTTGAGTGTCCATCACTAGTGCTTTAGGGTCGATACCACGATCCATACAGTATTGGTAAGCCTCTTCCAGAGAAGAAAGTTGCATTTCGTCTAATGTGCGACGTACAGATTCAGTAATTGGAGTGTTCATAATCTCTTTCCTCTTGGTGGCAATTATTGTTGGCGTGGGTTGATGGTAGTTACGGCTTCGTCAAAACGACCGTAAGTCCCCGTCGCTTTGTCTGCGGCTTCTGCAGCAGATACGCCTTCGTTGATGGCTTTCATCATCTTGCCGAGGTTGAGATATTGGTAACCAATCACTTCTTTGTTTTCGTCTAGCGCGAGTTTTGTTACATAGCCTTCAGCCAACTCCATGTAACGCACGCCTTTTGCTTTGGTTGAGTAGCTAGTACCCACTTGGCTGCGTTGAGTTTGACCAAGATCTTCCAATGCCGCACCAATTTCTAAGCCGCCTTCAGAGAAAGCAGATTGCGTACGACCGTAAACAAATTGAAGGAAGATTTCGCGCATCGCGACGTTAATAGCATCACATACCAAGTCGGTATTCAGTGCTTCAAGAATGGTTTTGCCTGTTAGGATTTCTGCGGCCATCGCTGCTGATTGAGTCATGCCTGAACAGCCGATCGTTTCGATCAAAGCTTCTTCGATGATGCCGTTTTTGACGTTAAGGGTCAGTTTTGCTGCGCCTTGTTGAGGAGCACAAGCGCCAACTCCGTGGCTAAGACCAGAAATCGCGATAACGTCTTTTGGATTGATCATTGCGCCTTCAACAGGGATCGGTGCAGATGCATGAAGCTCGCCGCGTTGAATCGGGCACATTGATTGGATTTCGTGTGAATATTGCATAATGTTTTCCCAGTGTACGATATCCAGCCTATTTGTCAGTCTCAACGGCGTTGACTGCTCTTATTCGCTCCATCAAATAGAAAACTATGTTCAGGAGGTTCATGCGTTTGTCGCCTTGTTGAGTTAACAACTATTTTGGATATCTTTTTAATTTTTGAGAAAACAGGAGCGGGGTTGGAGAAGAGTTGAATTGCTCACTACAGAACTCTCGCTTTCACAACATAAGCGAAAGCACTTCCAACAGGGCTGACCTGTTTTCGTTTCTGTAGGAGTCATTAGCTTTAACAGCGGTTCGAATCTTTCGATTCCGGTGGCACCCCATCACCGGACCCATTTAGACTAGATCTAAGTCACACTAATCCGCAACATGAAATTTAGAGCAATTTGGGATATTAAATCGGTTCTTTATATTCTCAGAGATATATGGAGATAAACGGAAGGAATAAAAAAACGCCGCATAATGCGACGTTTTTTCTAAACAAATAAGAGGCTTATGCAGCGTCTTCTTGCTCGCTATCTTCTTCAACAGCTTCAAGCTTCTTTGCTTTTTTTGGTGCAGGTTTACGTTTTGCACCAAGAGCGTAAAGCACTTCTTCTTTGTTTTGCGCAAGGAACATTGCAAGATCTTCTTGCTTACCTTCGTCTTCTAGAAGTTCACTTTTACCCAGCAGTGAGAATAACTCGTCTGCCATATCCAGCATTTTGTCGTATGCGTCAGCTTCCGCTTTAGAGGTAAAAGTCATTTTCTCTTCTCCATTGCGTTCTACCACGTACTTGACGATTACAGCCATGGTTGGTCCCCTAATTTGGTGTATTGATACTGGCTTTTTATACAGTTTTTGACCAATCAAGTCTAGCGACAAGCCTCAGAATGAGAGACACGTACAACTAACTGACTAGCATTTAAACTATCTTGGTTTCACTTTGCGGATTTGTCCGCCAAAGGAAGGTTTGTTGGTCGCTCCCAATCTTGGCAAAATTCGATAAACGTTTTGAGCAATGGGCTTTGATATTTCTCTTTATGAACCAGTAACCAGAAGCGACGTTTCATATCTAAAGGCATGTCGAGCAGTTTTACGCGGCCGTCACGAATAGCAGGTTCTGCAGACAAACGTGACAAACAGCCCAAGCCTAACCCTGCCGATACTGAGTTGATCAACGCTTCGGTGGTATTGAGCTGAAAAGCTTCATGCCAATGTTCCAAGCGCGGCGCGACAACGCGCATAAAAAATTCGCGTGAACCAGAGCCTGCCTCTCGCAATATCCATTCACTGTTTTCTAGCTCGGTTAAGTTTACTGGCCCTTCGTGCGCGGCTGGGGAATTGGGCGCGCAAATCACGCACATTTCATCTTCGCTAAACTGGGTAGACTGCAATTCAGGGTGAAGTGTTTTGCCTTCAATGAGGGCTATGTCTAACTCGTAATCGGTCAGCATGTCGCAGATTTGTGCGGAGTTAGAAATGAACAGACTTTGAGAACGATGGTTCGTTTGCTGACGAAATTCGCTAAGCAAATAGGGCGCGACTTGGTTGCCAATGGTGTCGCTGGCACCAATGCGAAGTTGGCCCGATAGCGCTTGGTCACCATCGAAAATGCTCTCGATGTCCTTGGCTCGGTTGAGTAATTCATCCGCCAGTGGCAGTAATTTTTGACCTTCTTGGTTCAAAATCAGTCGGTTATTAACACGATCAAATAAGTGATGGCCGATCTGCTTTTCTAATTCTGAGAGTGCCATGCTCACTGCGGCTTTCGATAAAAAGAGACTATCAGAAGCCGCTGTGAGCGTTTTGTGCTGCGTGATCGTCGTAAACACTTTCAGTTGTTTAAGAGAAATGTGACTTGCCATACCCCACCGTTAAGTAATTCTGAACGTTTGTTTTAAATAATTAGATATATCGGAACGAAGTGCAAGCGTATTATACGTCTCATCAAGAGTGAGTCTGGTTGAGGTCATCATGATTCAAAGAACAAAAGCAAAAGTAATGGGAGCGCCAACTCCAATGGCGGGTTTGGCTCTTGGTATTGCAAGCTTGGGCTGGAGTTGGGAAAACTTCGCCGAATTACATGGCTACGGACAGTGGATTAGTGCGGGTATCGCGAGCATATTGTTGGCTATATTGGCAACCAAGTTTTTGCTACATAATCATCTATTGAGACAAGATCTTGCTCATCCGGTTGTGGGCAGCGTGGTTCCGACATTTGCGATGGGCACTATGGTGGTATCGAACTCTCTCGGCCATTTTTACCCATTAGCTGGCGATGCGCTTTGGCTGATTGCGGTGGTTTTGCACATCGTATTCTTGGTGAGCTTTGTTTACCATCGCGCCAAAGATTTTGAATTGCACCACATGGTTCCTAGTTGGTTTGTACCGCCTGTGGGTATCATCGTTGCGGATGTGTCTTTCTCTGGCAACCCTATGTTAGCACCAGTGGCACAAGGTGCATTGATGTTTGGTATGGTGGCGTACGCGATCATGTTGCCGATGATGATTTACCGTTTCATGTTTACCCATGAAATTCCGGATGCAGCAAAACCAACCATGGCAATTATGGCGGCGCCAGCAAGTCTATCATTGGCAGGGTACTTAACGGTCACTGCGACACCATCACCAGTGATCATCGCTATGCTATTTGGTATCGCGGTATTGATGACAGCCATCATATATCTCGCGTTCTTTAAATTGCTTAGACTGCCATTCAGCCCTGGCTATGCAGCGTTTACCTTCCCGATGGTGATCGGTGCGACGGCGCTGTTTAAAATGGCGAATTGGATGGAGTTGCAAGGATTGGCTGCGCACTATGTTCAACAAGTGCGAGGCTTAGCTGGTCTTGAGTTGATTGTGGCAACATTTGTTGTCTCTTATGTGGCCTTACAATACATCAACAACTTGTTGATTCAGCCACGCTTGATGCACGCTCATCACGCTTAAATAGCAGATAGGAAAAAGCCTCTTGGTCTTACAACCAAGAGGCTTTTTTATTTCAATCGGCGTCGATGTTGGACGCTAGCCTTTTTTGTAAAATCGCGACATCTCATCCAGAGAATGACGAATGATATCGACAGGAACTTTCTGTTCTTTCTCGACTTTTAACTGGCGATTCAGTTGCTGAGAGTGCCCGCCAGGGTTGACCACAAGCATCAGTTCTTTGCCGACCAATGCATAGTTGTAGTAGCTGCCTGCAATATACCAATCGCGAGAGGCAGAGCTATCAAACAAGTTATGACCAACGCTGTATGAACTCGTTGTGCCTTGAACGTCAAACAGCGTATTCATCATGGTTGGCACGACGTCAAAATGGGTCGTGCGGTAATCAACTTGCTCTGGCTGACGATTTGGCATGTACACGTAAAGAGGCACATGCACTTGAACGTCACTGTAATTACCCGTGTGGCCCCAATAGTTCATCTTATGGTCATTAAACTCTTCACCATGATCTGATGAAATCACCACAATGGTGTTGTCTAAGTCGACGTTTTTCAGCACATCACCAATCAAGCTGTCGATGTAGTACAACGAGTTCTTGTATCGATTGTGGTAAAGCGAAGCGTCAAAATCGTTGTTGAGCAAAATGTGGTCAACGCGTTCCCAGTATGGTTTGAATTTCGCAAATTCAGGTTCAGGAAACACCGTGCCGTGGGCGGCATCGTAGAACAGAAAACCAAAGTACGGCTTGTCGCTGTCCTGCTTTTGGAACTCGATGAACTTGTCTGTTATCTGCTGATCGCGCTCGACAGCTGTTTCCCCAGTTTGTTTCAGGGTCAAATCCGACACTTTTTTGAATACCGTGCGAGAGAGTGGCGGACTGGTGAGCGGTGCTGAGCCAAAAATGCCCATGCGGTAGCCTTCTGCTTGCAGCGTATCCATAAACACAGGAGAGCGTTGACTTGCGTAAAAGCTTTCCCAGTAGGTCGCGGGCAAGCTGTAAAACAGGCTGAAAATACCCGCTTGAGTTGAGTTGCCGCCGCTCATATGTTGTGTGAAATTCACCGTTTTTTCGGCGAACTTGCTGACATTTGGCATGACTTCCGGCGTCGCATCACTGTAGCGCCACGCGTCAACCAAGATAAACAAAACATTGGGCAGTTTCTCTTTGCTTTGCACTTGAATCGGCGCAAGCGGGTAGTTGAGTGAGCTACGTTCAATGTTGGTTAACTCTACGCGGTTCTTCGATGCAATGTTCTCATCCACTAGGTCGTGTTTGTAAATAAATTTACGAGCCGTCAGCGGGTAGTAAAGTGGCCAGTTATTCGAAAACTGACTGACTTCATCGTCGTAAAGTGCGTTTTTGTACGCATGAATCATCTGTGTGCTAAGCAATACAGCAAACCAAACGCTGATCAAAACGAACTTAGCTCGGCTTTCTGACAGTTGATTACTTACCCAAACGGTACAGGCGAGCCCGATCACCAGAACGGCAACTTCACTGACGAAGATAAGCCAACTCATCCAAGAAATATCGAAGACATCACCGCCACCTTCGAAAAACATACGGATTAATAGGGCGTTGATGTGAAGTTTGTATTGCTGAAAAACGAGGATATCGACTTTAAACATGATCAATAGACAGATCGCGATAGCGATCACGATACCTTTGAATGCTCGAGTCGGTAGAAAAGAGAGCAATAAACTCAACAACATAAATGGAAGAGCGATCAAGCCCAGCCAGCCATATTGAGTCGAAACCAAATAGTAACCTTGCAACAAGGTTAGCGGTTCATTCTGATTGTTAGACAACACAAAAGGATAACAAGCGATCGACAGGTACACTGCAAAGCAAGCAAAAAAAGCAATCAGCCAAGCGCTGTTGGAAGACAGTTTGCGAAACATACTTTTTGTTTGTTTATAAATTATGGGTAGAGGGAGTATAAAACAGTGTTTTTTATTATGGAATAGTTGCGACGAATGTCACATTTTGTATGGAAGTGTCAGACTTGATTGACATGTGAAAATTCAGAAGATTCATACTCTATTTGAGTGATATATAACCTTTTGTTTTTTCCGAACGCGAGATCACTGCGGGTTTAAATAGGGCTGTGCTAAGCTAGCTAACAGTTTCAATCGGCGCTCGGTATTCCCAATTTGTTTACTGTTTATCACTCCAACCAAGTTGACGTTCTTAAATCACTCCTTGTCGAACTGATTCGAATCAGTCCGCTGGAAAACCCGTTCGAAAAAGAACAAATTCTGGTTCAAAGTCCAGGCATGTCCCAGTGGCTAAAAATGGAATTGGCCAAAGAGTTTGGTGTTGCCGCGAACATTGATTTTCCGCTCCCTGCGACTTTCATTTGGGAAATGTTTACGCAGGTATTGCCAGACGTGCCAAAACGCAGTGCGTTTAACAAAGAAGCGATGACGTGGAAGTTGATGCATTTGCTTCCGGGGCTTCTCAACCAAGAGGTGTTTTCGCCGTTAGCGCAGTACCTCAAAGATGACAGTGACCACTCTAAGCTGTATCAGCTGGCTGAGAAAATTGCCGATATTTTCGATGGTTACTTGGTGTATCGTCCGGAATGGATCGCAAGTTGGGAAGCCGGGAAGAGTGTGGCAGAGTTGGAAGATGAGCATCCGTGGCAGCCGATCTTATGGCAAGCGTTGTATGATCACACTGTGTCGTTAGGGCAGTCTCCATATCACCGTGCCAACCTTTATGAGCACTTTATCGACACGTTAGCGAGTTTTAACGGCAATTTTGACCATTTACCCAAGCGTTTGTTTGTTTTTGGCATTTCTTCGTTGCCGCCTCGCTATATGGATGCGCTAAAAGCAATTGGCGAACACATCGACGTGCATCTGATGTTCACTAACCCTTGTCGTTATTACTGGGGTGAAGTTCGAGATCGCAAATATCTGGCTCGTTTGGCGGCGAAACATCGTCAGCACGTTGTGTGGCAGGACGATCACTCGGAAGTGCAAGGTGAAACTGAGCAACTGAAAGGATCACTGGAAGATAATGTGATCGATGAGCTGCACACCGATGTGGTCGGAAACAGTCTGTTGGCGTCCATGGGTAAACTCGGGCGCGACAATATGTATCTGTTGTCTCAGCTGGAATCTCATGAAATTGAAGCCTTTGTTGATGTTGAGCGCGACAGTCTGCTCCATCAATTGCAAGCGGATATTCTCAATCTTGAAGAACATCAAGATGACCAACAGATTGAAAACAGTCATCACAAACAAGTGGTTAGCTTGGGTGATAAATCACTGAGCCTACACGCTTGTCACAGCCCGATGCGTGAAGTGGAAGTGCTGCATGATCAACTATTGGCGATGTTCGATGCTGACTCAACGTTAAAACCGCGCGATATTATCGTGATGGTCGCGGACATCAACGCTTACAGCCCTGCGATTCAGGCGGTCTTTGGTAACGCACCGGGTGAGCGTTTTATTCCCTATTCGATTTCTGACCGAACCGCCGATCAAGAGAGCCCAATTCTGGCCGCATTTATGCAGTTGGTGAACTTACCCAATACGCGCTGTTTGGCATCAGAACTACTCGAACTTTTGGAAACTCCGGCGATATTAAAGCGTTTTGAACTCAGCGAAGATGATTTCTTACAAGCCAAACAATGGGTTGAGGAATCGGGGATTCGCTGGGGGTTGGATGCCAATACCGGACGCGAATTTGAACTGCCGGAAACCCGTCAAAACACATGGCAATTTGGTATTCAACGCATGTTGCTTGGCTACGCGATGCCAGAATCCGCAGGTTTGTTTGAAACCGAGCAAGGCAGTTTATCTCCGTACAACGAAGTGCAAGGCATGGGTGCAGAGCTGGCGGGCAAGTTGGCACACTTTATCCAACAAATTAGCACTTATCGAAGCAAACTTTCTCATGTTCAGACTATTGATGGTTGGCGAGAGACTTTGGTTTCACTGCTGGATGACTTCTTCTCAGTTGAGTTAGAAGGCGAAATGGCGCTCAAATCCATTCGCGATACGCTCAGCCAACTCAAAGAGCAATTAGCTGATGCCGCATTTGATGATGCGTTGTCGCCGTCGATCATCAGCCAATACCTTCAAAACAAATTATCTGGCACACGAGTCAGCCAGCGCTTCCTGGCTGGTCAAGTGAACTTTTGTACCCTGATGCCGATGCGCTCTATTCCGTTTAGAACCGTTTGTCTACTGGGGATGAATGACGGCGTGTACCCACGCTCCATGCCGCCAGAAGGCTTTGACTTGATGACCGGAAGAACCAAACCGGGCGACCGTTCGCGTCGAGATGATGACCGTTACCTATTCCTCGAAGCAATGCTATCGGCACAGCAAACGCTCTACATCAGTTATGTTGGCCGTTCAATCCAAGACAATACCGAGCGAGTACCTTCGGTTCTGGTTTCTGAGCTGATGGAATACTGCCACCAAAACTATTGTTTAAGTGGTGATGAAGCGTTGCCCGTTGATGAGTCTGGCGACAACTTATTAAATGCGTTGGTGAATACCCACGCCATGGTGCCGTTTAGCCCAAGGGCGTTCCAAGGCATGCACGCCAGCTACGCGAAAGAGTGGATTCCGGCGGCATTGACTCAAAGTAGTCAATCGCAAGGCTATGTTCGTCGTGATTTTAATCGGGCATTAGACGACTATCTGTTAGGAGCGACGTTCCCACTTGAGCTCGACTTAGTAGAGTTGCAACGTTTCTGGCGCTTACCTGTGCAGTATTTTTTCAATCGTCGTTTAAAAGTAATCTTTGAACCGCCGCTACCGGTGATGGAAGACGACGAACCCTTTGTTTTAGGTGGTTTGGAAAGCTATCAAATGCGTGATGAGCTGTTAGAAACCTTGCTTGAAACGACATTGATGCAGCCAGAGAAAAAAACAGAGGTGCTTAAACACTTTATGAGTCAACAGCGCGCGCAAGGCAAACTGCCGGTGGGGGCGTTTGGTGATATCGAGTTTGAAACCAACCGAGTTCAGGCGGAAGAGCTGGTGGATAAACTGGCGTTTTTATCTGGTGCGCCTCAAGACGATTTGGAAATCGACCTGACGTTTGATTCCTTGTTTGAGCGAAATGAAGGCGAAGAGAAAAACGTTCGCCTAACAGGTTGGCTAACTCAATGCTACCAATCCGGTTTGATTCGCTATCGAAGCGGTAAGATTCGCTCGCAGGATTACCTTGCTGCGTGGATCGATCACCTTGCCATGTCGGCGTCGGGTCATGCTAAGAAAACCCACATCATTGGTTACGATCGTAAAGAAGGCGCGCTGCATTTGATCTACCCAGAAATTGCCGATGCTCAGTATGCCAAACAGCTACTGACTGAATTAGTTCGCTTATTCTTCGAAGGCATGACTAAGCCTTTGCCTTATTTCCCGAAAACGGCGTTGGCTTGTGTTGAAGCGGGCTTTAGTCGCGGTCAGTGGGTAGATGACGAAGAGAAATCTTTGAAGAAAATGGCTGACGCATTCAATGATGGCTTCATGAGCCCGGGCGAAGGCAATAATGCGTACATCTCTCGAATTTGGCCTGCTTGGAATGATGAGTTGGCCTCAGAAGTTCGTTTGCTGACAGCATTAGTTTTGCAAGGTGCGCGCTTAGCGGTTCAAGACGCTGATGACGTAAAAGCGTAATAAAGACAGTTGGATAAAGAGAAGGAAGAGTAGGGTGGCCGCCAGAAAATCATTATTTTTTGTAGGGCGTTCGCTGTACGGCCACAAGGTCAGAGGGACCATGATACTTTTGTTTAATTCATTTGAGTTGTGCCGCCAAAAGGTTTGGCTTATCTCGTGGGGCGCATACTAACGGTACGTCTTATGGATAACCGTGAGAAAGATCTCACAAAGCTCTAAATTATCCAACTTGTTAAACATATTAATAGAATTTTTAACTATAGATCACATTTATTAGGTGATACGTCCTAGTAAATAATCCGGAGAGATTCAGCGTTATGGATCAAATGTCAGGTGCAGAGTGTCCTCTACATACATTAGACCGCACAGAGCAACCTCAACCAACGCCACTAGAACCGATGACGTTTCCTCTGCATGGTGCGAGGTTAATCGAGGCATCAGCAGGTACAGGTAAAACCTTCACTATTGCAGGTTTATATCTGCGCCTTTTGCTTGGTCACGGCAGCGCGGAAACTCGACATCGCGTACCGCTTACGGTCGACCAAATTCTGGTCGTAACCTTTACCGAAGCGGCAACTGCGGAATTACGCGATCGTATCAGGGCAAGAATCCATGATGCGCGAATCGCGTTTGCGCGTGGACAGAGTTCCGATCCGGTGATCCAACCTTTGCTTAATGAGTTTGACGATCACAAGCAAGCCGCAGAAATTTTATTGCAGGCAGAGCGTCAGATGGACGAGGCGGCAGTCTACACCATTCACGGTTTTTGCCAACGTATGCTAACGCAAAATGCGTTTGAATCTGGCAGCCGATTTAATAACGAGTTTGTGACCGATGAAAGTCACCTAAAAGCGCAAGTTGTAGCCGATTACTGGCGCCGCAATTTCTACCCGTTGCCATTTACTTTGGCTGGAGAAATTCGCCAGCTATGGGGCTCTCCATCTGCGTTGTTGTCTGACATCAGCAATTACTTAACTGGTGCGCCGTTAAGCCTTTCTGTTCCGGCAATGAAAGGCAGTTTGGCTGATCTTCATACTGAAAATTTGAAAAAAATTGATGAATTAAAAGCACAGTGGCGAGAAAGCCAAGATGACTTCTTGACGCTGATTTCAGATTCAGATATTAGCAAACGCAGCTACACCAAAAAGTCTCTGCCGACGTGGTTGGAGGCGGTAAACGCTTGGGCAGCAACGGAAACCACAGGTTACGATTATCCAGACAAGCTGGAGAAATTCGCGCAAAACGTCTTGTTGGAAAAAACACCGAAAGGTAGTGTGCCGCAGCACGCGGTATTTGAAGCCATTGAAACATTTCTTGCTAACCCAATCAGCTTAAAAGCGCCACTGCTTGCTCATGCGATTGAGCATTGTCGTGTGATGCTGGCCAACGCGAAAAATCAAAAACAGTGGCTCTCTTTCGATGATTTGCTGACACAACTTTCTGCTTCTATCGATACGGACGAAAGCGAGCTTTTAGCGGCGCGTATTCGTACTTTGTATCCTGTCGCAATGATTGACGAGTTCCAAGATACCGACCCGCTTCAATACAGTATTTTCAGCCGTATTTATCTGAACAACCCGGAATGTGGTTTGTTTATGATCGGGGACCCCAAGCAGGCGATTTATGGCTTTCGTGGCGCAGACATTTTCACTTATATCAAAGCGCGTAACCAAGTAAGTGCCCACTACACGTTAGGAACCAACTGGCGTTCTAGCGCAGATATGGTGCAGGCGGTAAACCAAGTATTTGCTTTACCAGACAGTCCATTTATCTATGATTCGGATATTCCGTTCTTACCCGTTAAGTACAGTCCCAATGCCGAAAAACGCATTTGGACTATGGGTGGCCAAAAGCAACCCGCGCTGACCTATTGGTTGCAAGAAGCGGACGATAAACCGCTACCAAAAGGCGAGTATTTGACTCGAATGGCAGAGGCGACTGCAAGCCAAATCCAAACTATTTTGACGCAGGCTCAACAGGGGCAAGCGTGTCTGGTGAATGGCGAAAAACAGAAAGCGGTTCAAGCGGGCGATATTGCGGTGTTGGTTCGAACAAGTAGTGAAGGTCGAATGATCAAACAAGCGCTGGCTGAACAAGGCATTGCCAGCGTGTACCTGTCTAACCGAGACAGTGTGTTTACCAGTTCAGTGGCGCAGGATCTACAGCGTCTGCTGCAAGCGGTGCTGACTCCAGAAAATGACCGTGCGCTGCGTGCAAGTCTTGCTTCTGAGCTGTTTGCCCTCGACGCAGCAAGTTTGGATGCACTTAATAACGATGAAATTGTGTGGGAAAACGCCGTAAACGAATTCAAAGAATATCGCAAACTTTGGATTCAACGTGGTGTGCTGCCGATGTTGCGCGCGGTGATCAGCAAACGCCATATTGCCGAGCGATTACTAGAAGAAGGTGCGAGTTCACAGGGTGAAAATGGTGAGCGAGTACTTACCGATTTAATGCACATTGGTGAACTGCTTCAACACGCCAGTAATGAACTGGATAGCGACCACGGTCTGCTGCGTTGGCTCGCTCAGTCTATCAGTGATGCGGAAAACGGTTTGGGTGGCAGTGATGACCAAATCCAACGTTTAGAATCGGAACGTAACTTAGTGCAGATCGTAACTATTCACAAATCAAAAGGCTTGGAGTATGACCTCGTATTTCTGCCGTTTGTGTTCAGCTATCGAGAAGCCAGTGAAGCCAAATATTACGATGCAGCCAATGACCGCACGGTACTGGATATCACTGGCAACGATGCGTCCATGAAGCAAGCGGACAAAGAGCGTTTGGCGGAAGACTTACGCTTGATATACGTGGCACTAACGCGTGCTGTGTATGCGTGTTTTATTGGAGCCTCGCCTTTGCGCAATGGTCGTTCGACCAAAGAGCCAACTGGCGTACACCGCAGTGCGATTGGCTATTTGATTCAGAATGGTCAAGAAGGTGGCATCAACGATTTGCACCAAGGTTTAACAAAGCAACAAGACGATCTTGATTGTGTCGTTGTGGCCGATCCGCCGCAGCAACTCGAAGACAAGTACGTAGCGCCACAAGAAGAAATACACGATCTTAGCGCGAAAGAGCTGCAAAACTCTATCGACAGAAACTGGCGCATCACCAGTTATTCTGGCTTGGTCAAGCAAGGCTCTCATCACGCCGAGCATGATGCCACGATTGAGATTACAGGTTTCGATATCGACTCATCTGAAGAACAAGACGAAGCGGATTTGGTGGAGCCAGAGCGTTCGATTTTTACCTTCCCTCGTGGTGCGCGTCCGGGTACGTTCCTGCACAGCCTGTTTGAGGAAATTGAATTTACTCAGCCAGCCACGACGGAAGAGAATACACAAATCATCCTTGGCTTGATGGAAAGCGAACAGCTCGATGAAGAGTGGTTGCCCATTTTACAGCAATTGATTGATACCGTACTCGCAACGCCGTTGGATGGTAAGTCTTTGCTGCTGAATCAAAAAGCACCGTCGCAACGTTTGGTGGAGATGGAGTTTTTGCTGCCGATTGAAGTTTTGTCTGCACCGGCGTTAAACCGAGTCATTCAACGTCACGATCCGTTGTCGGCGAAAGCGGGGGATTTAGGTTTCCAAACCGTGCAAGGCATGCTCAAAGGTTTTATCGACTTGGTGTTTGAACATCAAGGTAAATACTACGTGCTTGACTGGAAATCGAATCATCTTGGCGACGATGTGACGCACTACCATGGTGAGCCTCTGAAATCGGCGATGGCAGATCACCGCTACGATTTGCAGTATCAGATTTATGCGTTAGCACTGCATCGTTTCCTACGTAGCCGATTGGCCAATTATGATTATGAACAGCACTTCGGTGGCGTGTATTACTTGTTCTTGCGCGGCATGGATGGGCAGAGTGACCACGGCATTTTTGCCGCGAAACCAACCTTAGACTTCTTACAAGAGATGGATCGTTTGATTGATGGTCAAGCACTTGAAACGCGCTCAACTCAAGCCGGGCAGATGGAGCTACTTTAATGACGACAAATCACAATCTTCATTCTGACCAAGATAGTCTATTGGTAGTGCTGGAACGCTTGGCGCACAAAGGTGCTATTCGTCAGCTCGACTACCAATTCGCCTGCTTTATTGATTCTCAAACGCATGATGAACAGTCGGACAGTCAAGCATTGGCGTTTATCGCGGGTGTTGTCAGTAGTGAGCTCGGCAAAGGACATATCTGTCTGTCTCTGTTCGATGCACAAGGGCAATCTGCGGATTTAGCCAGTAAGTTAGGGCTGTTTGGTGAGTCGGCATTGGCGCTCAACACACAGTTGCAAGGCATAGACTGGATTCAAGTATTACAAAATTCCAGCGTGGTCGGCGCGCAAGGAGAAGCCTTGCCTTTAATGTTCGATGGTGAGCGTCTGTATCTGCATCGCTATTGGCATTATGAAGTGACACTGGCGGAAAAGCTCAATCAGCTGGGCGCCGCAGTTAACTTGCAACCACAAGAGTTTGCGCGATTATCCGAGTTGCTCAACCATCTGTTCGCACGCCAATACCATTTTCTGTTTAACGCGTTAGGCAAAGCAGTAGAAGCGGGAAGCAGCAACCAAGTGTTGCGTCAACAATTGGTTTGTGACCACCTTGATGTGGTCGCAAGCGAATCGTTGGATTGGCACGCCATTGATTCCGTGCTTAGCAATGCGCGCAAGGTTCAGGATTTACAAACACTGGATGAACTCGTGCCACTCTCGGCTTGCGTGAACTGGCAAAAAGTCGCGGCGGCAGTTGCGTTAACCCGTCGATTTGCTGTGATTTCTGGTGGCCCAGGTACGGGTAAAACGACGACAGTAACCAAATTGCTTGCTGCTTTGATTGAACAGGCGACGCAAGAGAAAAATCTAACCATCAAGCTGGTGGCCCCGACGGGGAAAGCGGCGGCGCGATTAACCGAGTCCATTGGTAAAGCAGTGCAAGAACTGCCAGCTTCTCCGGAGCTTAAAGCCAAAATTCCGACTGAATCAAGCACCTTACATCGGTTGCTGGGTGCGATTCCTAATAGTGCAGAATTTCGTCACAACAAGCAAAATCCACTGCATTTGGATATTTTAGTTATCGACGAAGCGTCGATGGTCGATTTACCAATGATGTACAAAGTGGTCGATGCCTTACCGAAACATGCGCGGCTGATTTTGCTAGGTGATAAAGATCAACTTGCCTCAGTTGAAGCAGGGGCAGTGTTGGGTGATATCTGTTCGTTCCATGCGTTGGGTTATGGCAAAGAGCAGGCGTCAGCCATCGCAAAACTGACGGGCTTCGATACTTTAGCCCATACGGGTAACAGTGCATCTAGCATTGCTGATAGTTTATGTATGCTGCAAAAGAGCTACCGATTTGATACTCGCTCAGGCATTGGTCAGTTGGCAAAAGCGGTTAACTCCGGTTCTGCTGCGAGCGTAGATAACGTCTGGGCGCGTGACTTTTCTGACATCGAACATTTCGCGCTAAGTAGTCAACATTACAACCAAATGATGCAGACGTTGGTGCAGGAATACGGTCGTTACCTCAAACGCATTGGACAACAGGAAACTGATCCTAAAACCGGAGAGCTAGAGTCGCTAACGCACAAAGCCAAAGCGGTGTTAGATACCTTCAACCAATGCCGATTGCTGTGCGCGATCCGTGAAGGTGACTTCGGTGTGGCTGGGCTAAACCAACGCATCGAGAAAGCGCTCGCGGCGCGCAAGTTCATTCAAGTTCAGGATGAAATTTGGTATCACGGCAGACCCGTCATGGTTACGCGTAATGATCACGGTTTAGGTTTGTATAACGGTGATATTGGTATTTGCATGCGAGATGACAGTGAAGAAGAACCGCGTTTGAAAGTCTTTTTTGAGTTACCTGACGGCAGTGTGAAATCGGTCTTGCCAAGCCGAGTACCTGAACATGAAACGGCTTACGCTATGACCATCCATAAATCGCAAGGCAGTGAATTTGATTACACCCTGATGATTTTGCCACCAGACTTTAGCCCGATATTAACCCGTGAGTTGATTTACACAGGCATTACCCGCGCGAAAAAGCGTTTAGCTCTTTACGCCGAACTTAATGTTCTGAAGCGAGGCATTAAGGTGAAAACCACTCGTGCGAGTGGGTTAGTACAGCGGCTTACTAACTAAAACAAGAAGACCGAGCTTATGGCTCGGTCTTCTTTTATGCATGTTTTGCAAACGCATTGGTAAAAGACACGCTGCGTATTTTGTATTGCTGTTGATAAGCAAGAATAAAATCTCGGATAGCGTCATTTACGGGGAAAACACAGTGGACGTCTAGGCCTTCTAAAAACTGATTGTCAGCCATATCCCAGAAGCTTTGAAGCGAATTACAAATGATTGTTCTCATAACAGTGCTCGTCTCGGCTTATTTAAAGTCAGATTAACAACTGTCCTTGGTGTGCAATACGGAGCTAACTAGTTTTTCAATTGCCCAGTATTTTAGGGTGAAGGCTACATTACATCACCTAGATCCATTCGTATTGGTTAAAAACCAATCACTAGCGAGCAGAGTATAGCCAACCAAATGTATATTTAAAAGATAAAATTGGAACGAAAATCAAGCAATGGTTTGCGCATTTCTAAGTTGGGTTTACATGATGACCCGCTAGTCCGGAGTAGGGTTTATGTGTGGCCTTACTCCTAAACAAACTCGTTCCTAAACAAGCTCGATGTGCAGGGTTGAGCGTTAATGAACTAAATCCTGCCCTTTGAGGTTAGTTGGTATAGTGGAACGTTAAGTTTCGCTCTCTGATTTAAGGTTAAGCTATAAATCTAACGCTAAGATTTTGGACTTACGCTGGAAGTTATATAACCCTTGTTTGGCTCCAGGCAAATAGTCGACACTGACTTCGTAAAAACCTTGCTCTCTGAACCAATGCAAACTGTGTGTCGTGAGGACAAAAATCTGATCAATGGTTTCGGATTTAGAACGATGTTTCATGTAGTTGAGCAGTAACAAACCTCGGTTTCCATCACGATAGTCAGGGTGAATCGCTACGCAAGCCATCTCAGCTTTACGCTCTTCTGGGTATGGATAAAGGGCAGCACAGCCAATAATCAAGCCGTCTTTTTCGATGATGGTAAATTTTCCAATCTCTTGCTCTAGCTGTTCTCGAGAGCGCCTAACCAGTACACCTTGTTCTTCTAACGGGCGAATGAGGTCTAAGATACCGCCAATATCGTCAATATTAGCTTGCCTCACTTGTTCAGCACTCGCCATAACAACTTGGGTACCGATACCGTCGAAAGAGAACAACTCCTGAATTAAGGCGCCATCTACTTTATAACTGATCAAGTGGCTACGAGGTACTCCGGCACGGCAAGCGGCAATAGAGCCTTTAAGAAAGCGCAGTGTCCCAGTGTTGTAATCTAGGTCAGGAGACGTATTTTCAGAAAGCGTTTTGATGACATGTTCCGCCTCTATTGGTAGCAACTCGGCGACAGCATTACCGTTGTCATCAATGACACCTTGTTCGGAGCAAAAACCAATCAGCTTATCCGCACCCAGCTTTATCGCTAGTTGGGTGGCGACTTCTTCCGATAATAAATTGAAGCACTCGCCAGTCACAGAGCTAGCAATGGGACCTAGCAGAACAATTGAACCTTGATCAAGAGTGCGGTTGATAGCATCGGTGTCAATGCGGCGAATACGTCCACTATGGCAATAGTCCACACCATCATCAACGCCGAGTGGTTGGGCAATGATGTAGTTTCCGCTAACGACATTGAGCTGGGTACCAGCCATCGGAGTGTTGTTGAGGCTCATTGATAGGCGCGCAGTAATCGCAAGCTGAAGTTGTCCGGCAGCTTGCATAACAACAGATAAAGCCGATTCATCCGTAATGCGGATATTTTTGTGGTAAGGCGTAGTGAGGTCTTGTTTTTCTAGCAGCTGATTAATTTGAGGACGTGCACCATACACCACAACGACTTTGATTCCGAGGCTGTGCATGAGTGCGATATCATTTATAATATTGCCAAAATTTTTGTGTGCGACGGCTTCTCCGCCCAGCATGATCACCATGGTTTTTCCGCGGTGAGCATTGACATAAGGTGTTGATTGACGGAATCCTTTTACGAGAGCAGTACTACGAATTTTCACTACAGCCATTCCTTTGTTTAATTATGTTAAAATAATGCCTTTTTATTCACTTGGTGGCAAGGTGAAATTTTGGAATAAAGCACAAACATATTGAGGTAGGTTCTTGGTCCCGTTAAGAGGGAAGGTTACAATGGTGGCGTCTTTCCTCAATACGTGAACCTCATGTCTTCTGCTGTTAATAAGAATGCTGCGATCACTGCTTCAAATCTGTCAAAAACGTCATCTAAATCAATGCTTCGTAAGTGGCTAGAGCGTTCTCTCATGCTTATAGCGATAGTTGGAACCGTTGTCTTGTGCATGCTGTATAGTGATTTGATTACTCGAACCATTAATCCGCCCATTCCCAAATCGACAATTTATGGTCGCTGGGTTGAGCAAGATGTTGCGCCTTATGCTCGTGAAGAATTTGTGTTGAGTGAGCGCGGTGTTACCGTAAATGGTTCTACAGTGGCGACCAGTTTTAAATTCGATGGGGATTCGTTTTCGTATCGAGTGGGTTCAAATGAGCGGCACTTCAATTTTGTGGGTAAGCAGCATGCAGAAATGAAGCTGGATGCTAATGCACATTATCTACCTGTATTCCGTTTAGAGGGGCGTGCAAGGATTGTGGTAAGATAGTCGTTTTTATTATTGTCTCTTAAGCTGGCAGCTTTTGCGTCTGTGAGTCACATGGATGATCACAACTTCATCTCTCAATCAGTAAATTTTACTTCCAAACATAATCCGGACAATTCCGTAATTCTTCCGCTGTTATCATGTTGCATTAACTGAATGAATTTACAACGAGTAAACGGATTGGCTTAGCGTTGAAACATTTTGTCGTTGCTTTTCAATTGCACCGTATGCATTTGTTTGCCATCCTTTTGCTATTCTCTTTTACGGAAAAGACACGTGTTAAAAAAACTCCTTCCTATTATCTCTTTGAGCCTACTCTTTGGCTGTGCTCAACAAAATGATCGTGCTCAGCAATATCTTGATGGTGAGTTTCCTCAGATCCTCAATCAAGTGGATGTGGTTGAGTCTAACAAACCACGCGATTTTACTGAATTTAACAAGCAAGCTGAGCAAGTGGTGATAAAGTCACCATCCATGGCGAAGATGTACCAACCGCTATATCAACGATTAAGTGAGTGGGCGCAACAGAGCGGAGATACCAGTGCGTTGAGTGCGTTTGGCATTCAAGCCGCGCAATTGGGTGGTGGTGATAAAAAAGGTAATGTGTTGTTTACCGGATACTTCTCTCCCGTGATGGAACTGCGTCATACACCAAACGACATTTTTAAGTACCCAGTTTATGGCAAGCCAAACTGCTCATCAGATTGTCCGACTCGCGCGGAGATCTACAATGGAGCACTAGATGGACAAGGTTTAGTGCTAGGTTATGCGCCTAATCGTATTGACCCGTTTATGATGGAAGTGCAGGGCAGTGGCTATGTGCATTTTGAAGATGATGATACGTTGGAGTACTTCGCGTACGCAGGGAAAAATAATAAAGCTTACGTCAGCATTGGCCGAATTTTGATTGAACGTGGTGAAGTGCCGCGTGAAAAAATGTCTCTCAAAGCGATTAAAGAGTGGGTAATGGACAACGACGACGCAACAGTACGCGAGTTGTTGGAGCAAAACCCTTCTTACGTCTTCTTTGCGCCAAAAGCGGAAGCGCCAGTAACGGGGTCGGCTGGTATTCCTTTGTTGCCAATGGCCGCGGTCGCGGGTGACCGTTCTATCTTACCAATGGGCACACCAATCTTGGCGGAAGTACCATTGCTGAATGCGGATGGTACGTGGAGCGGTGCTCATCAACTGCGAATGCTGATCGTTTTAGACACTGGTGGTGCGGTAAAACAGAACCATTTGGATCTGTATCATGGCATTGGTGCGAGAGCAGGAGCGGAAGCAGGGCACTACAAGCATTTTGGTCGAGTTTGGAAACTTGGGCTGGAAAACTCACCAACTCAAGCGCCTTGGGCTTTACCGCCAGAAAAGCTACAATAGCGACCCAAGAAAGAGGAACCGCCTCTTATCTAGACATTTCATCAAAGAGTGCGTATAAATCGCACTCTTTGTTTTTCTATCGATCATCTGGACTTCAATATGCGTGAACTCGATACCCCAGCATCTGACAGCTACAATCAACGCTTTGGCGGCACTCGTCGTCTTTATGGCAACAGTGAAGTGGACATTCTTCGCGCTGCACACGTTTGTGTTATTGGTATTGGTGGCGTGGGTTCATGGGCGGTCGAAGCGCTGGCCCGTACTGGGATCGGTGAGTTGACTCTGATTGATATGGATGATGTTTGTGTCACGAACATTAACCGCCAAATTCATGCGATGACGGGCACCGTTGGCCAAAGCAAAATTGAAGTTATGGCCGAGCGTGTCAAATTGATCAACCCAGAGTGTAAAGTCAATCTGATTGATGATTTCATCACGCCAGACAATCAACATGAGTACTTAAGCAAAGAGTTTGATTACGTGCTAGATGCGATTGACAGCGTAAAAGCGAAGGCGTCTTTGTTGGCGTATTGCCGCAGCAACAAGATCAAAGTGATCACCACGGGGGGCGCTGGTGGTCAGGTTGACCCAACGCAGATCATGGTCGCTGACTTAACGAAAACGATCCAAGATCCTCTAGCGAAGAAAATCAAAGACACCTTGCGTCGTCATCATAACTTCCCTAAGAATCCGGCTCGTAAGTTTGGTATTGATTGCGTGTTTTCAACCGAGCAGCTGAAGTACCCTCAAGCAGACGGTTCAGTGTGTGGTGTGAAGTCGACAGCGGAAGGTCCAAAACGTATGGATTGCGCTAGCGGTTTTGGTGCGGCGACTGTCGTAACTGCAACGTTTGGCTTTGTCGCGGTATCGCGAATCGTTGAGAAGTTGATTTCAAAATATAAGCAGTAAACTAGAAGAAGAGCGCATCATGACAGATTTTCCCGTTTCTCCATTTGGTACAGATATCACCAGCGAAGACATTGTAGCGACTATGCAGCAATTTAAAGGCTGGGAAAATCGTTACCGTCAGGTTATTCAGTGGGGTAAAAAGCTGCCAAAAATGCCAGAAGAGCTGAAATCAGAACAAGTTACCGTTTCGGGTTGTGAAAGCTTGGTGTGGTTAGTGAGCCAAGAGCAAGATGGCGTTTGGCATTTTTGTGCGGACTCCGATGCGCGTATCGTCCGTGGATTGATTGCCTTGGTAATGGCAGCTTATGACGGTAAAACGGCCGATCAAATTCAAGCATTTGATATTGATGCTTATTTTGATCAGCTGGGGCTTGTCTCCCATTTAAGCCCGTCACGTGGTAATGGCTTGAAAGCTATTGTAGAGCAGATTAAGCAAGTCGCCGTGTAACGAGTTATTTTTCCAACTCTTAAAAAACGCCGAATATCCTAGCTGTTTGGCGTTTTTTGTATCTGAGTTGAGATATTTTTTGCATATGGATAAAAAGTATGCAAATGGTCGACTATTTTAGCGTTAATTAACCATTCTATTGATCCTGGTTCATTATATTGCCCACTTGGTTTTTATAAACTCAATTGTATTTAAAATTTGTCTATATTAGATAATAGACATATGCCCCATCCGCTCCTATTCCCCAATGTGGAAACACACTTGGAAGCGATTGGGTTACTTAGATACAAATGCTAGGAACCTCCCTATATGCAATTCACCTTGGAACATGCGCAAGACGTGTTATCCGGAATGCCAGACCCCACTTTTATTCTGAGTGAAGATGGTATCTATATTGATGTTTTTGGAGGAACAGATAAAAAAGCCTATCACGATGGAAGCAATTTGATAGGTGAGACGCTGCACAGCGTACTCGAGAAAGATAAAGCTGACTGGTTTATCGAGCAGATCAATCGATCACTGAAACAAGACAGTATTGTGACGGTCGAGTACAAGATGTGCGCCGACAGCATTCAGGGAATAGATGCTAACAGTGGGCCAAGAGGCGACCTATACTACGAAGGCAAGATCTGCCCACTCGCTATAAAATACCGAGGTCGTCGCGTTGTCCTTATTCTTACACGCAACATCTCCAATCGCCACCGAGTTGAAACCCTTCTTCGCCATCAAAGCCAAATTGATGCTCTTACCAACATCTACAATCGACGTGTCTTTTTCGAAAAGCTCACAGAAGAGGTCATTAAAGCTCAAGAGCCGAACTATCACTCCGCGTTGTTATTGTTTGATTTGGACTTTTTTAAAGTCATCAATGATAAACGTGGTCATGATGCGGGGGATTATGTCTTAGAGACCTTAGCTGATTTGGTTTCTCACTTACTCGTCAAAGACGAAATTTTTGCAAGAGTCGGAGGGGAGGAGTTTGCGATTATTTTGCCAGAAACTTCTCTGTCGGCGGCGAAAGAGGTAGGAGAGGAAGTACGTTCCCACATTCAAAATTGTCAGTTCGAATTTGAAAAGATTGAAATTCCGGTCACGGTGAGTGTAGGCGTGGTGGAAATAGGCAGAAATGAAACCACCAAACGTTTGTATGCGCATGCAGATAAAGCGCTTTATGCTGCGAAAAGAAATGGCAGAAATTGCGTGGCGACTCTGGATAGGCCGATGGAGTAACCTTGTTGGTTACTCCAAATCAAACTGTTGGCGTTATAGCATGTCGACGGCTTTTTCTACGGCGGCGATGAGTCTATCCACATCTTCAGCCGTGTTATAAATACCAAAAGAAACGCGTACCGTGCCTTTAACGTTTAGCGCATCCATCAATGGGTGAGCGCAGTGGTGTCCTGCTCGTACCGCAATGCCTTGTTGATCGAGCAGCGTCGCCATGTCTTGGTGATGAACGCCGTCCATGACGAACGTCAGTACAGAGGCATTCGGTTGATAGCCTAGAATATGGATGTCATCCAAAGCGCTTAGTGCTTGGTAGGCCTTATCCTGAAGCACATGGAGATGAGTCTCTACTTCGTGATGGTCAAAACCTTGGTACCACTCAATGGCTTTCGCTAGAGCAATCGCGCCCGCAACGTTTGGTGTGCCCGCTTCAAATTTACCAGGAAGTGCAGAAAACGTCGTTTTCTCGAAAGAAACACGTTCAACCATTTTACCGCCGCCGTGCCATGGTGGCATGGCTTCCAAAAGTTCAAGCTTGCCGTATAAAACCCCAATGCCTGCTGGTGCATAAAGTTTGTGACCTGAGAAAACGTAGAAATCGATATCTGATGTCGATAAATCAAGTTGCTCATGTACGATGCCTTGCGCGCCATCAACTACAACAACTGCGCCAACGTTGTGCGCCAGTTCAGTGATTTTTTCGATAGGTTGGCGTGTGCCTGTTACGTTGGTTATTTGTGCGCAAGTAACAATTTTACAGCGGTCAGACAGAAGCGCCTCAAATGCACTGATGTCGAACTGACAATCTGATGTCATCGGAACTTTAATGACTTTAGCCCCCGTTTGCTCTGCCACGATTTGCCAGGGCACGATGTTGGCGTGGTGCTCCATCTCGCTAATCAAGATCTCATCACCTGGTTGTAACGTGCTACGGGCGTAGGTTTGAGCAATTAAGTTCAGTGCTTCGGTTGCGCCCCGTGTCCAAATGATCTCTTTAGAGCTGTTTGCACCAATAAAGCTTGCCACTCGTTCTCGTGCCGCTTCAAATTGGCTGGTGGCATTAGCCGTTAAACTGTGGCTGCCACGGTGAACATTGGCATTTTGCGCACTGTAGTAATGACTGATGACATCAATCACACATTGCGGTTTTTGCGTTGTCGCTGCGCTATCTAGATACACTAAGGGCGTATCGTTGACGGATTGATTTAGAGCGGGAAATTGCTCACGTACAGCATTTACGTCAAACATTATTCTTCACCAAGCTTGTGGTAGTGCAGAGTAGGCAGAGGGATCATTGGTTCAGCAACTGACCATGCGTGTTTTTTACCTGAGAGTTGAATGATTACTTCCATCGCGAACTCTAAAGCTGTACCCGGACCTTGACTAGTGATCAGGTTGTGGTTGATATCAAAGGTCACGCGTTTGCTGCGCCACTTCTCTTCCGGGATATGTGACTGAAAGCTCGGGTGACAGGTCATCAGTGATTGTGGGAAAAGATTATGGTGTTGCAATACCAACGCCGGTGATGCGCAGATAGCAGCAACCAATTTTCCCTCGTAGATGTGCTGCTTAAGGATTTCTATCATCACCGTACTATCACGGAAAATTTCTGCACCACCAACACCACCAGAAAGCGCTATGGCATCAAACTCATCATCAGCGATATCGACCAGCTTACAATCTGCCGTTAATGTGACTCCGCGAGAAGCTTTCATCGTCAATGAGCCATCAAAAGCAGCACTCGCTACTGTAACGTCATAACCCGCGCGAACCATCATGTCGATGACGGTGACGGCTTCCATTTCTTCGGTGCCTGGAGCGATTGGTACTAAGATTTTCTTACTCATTGTTCTGTCCAGCTTTGTTCTATTTGTTTGATGCGTTGGTAAAGTTTTAAATTCTCAGGCGTATTGATGCGATGTTTCTTGGCAGCCTTTAACAAGTATCCGGTTATAAAATCAATTTCCGTTCGACGCTGATGGAATACGTCTTGTCTCATTGAAGAATAGTTCTCAGCTGTGGCGTTCACCACTTGCATTACCGTATCGAAAAGAGAGCGAAACTCGATAGCAATACCTTCTTTACTCATTACTTCAACCAGTTCTTGAGTGATGCTTTCGAGTTGTATCTTAAACTCGGGCTTCGCAAGTTCACCATTCTTACACTGGAGAATCGCAGTCAGTGGGTTAATCGCGCAGTTGATCGCTAACTTAGTCCATAACGCAGATTGGATGTGTGGATTCCAAATGGCCTCTGGAAGGGCATTATGCATAACATCTTTCAGAAAAGTGCACTGCATTCCTTTGTCATTATAACCACCCGCTTGCGTTGTTCCGTGACCGGTATGCAATACGTGTTGGTTATCTGGTTTGTATGCGCCGTGCGTCGTTGTTGCGAGCACTATCGGATTGTTTGGCACAACCTTCTCCAAGGCAGAGGCAGTACCCATACCATTGTGCATCAGCATGATAATCGTGTCTGTATTGATATGAGGGAGCAAAGGCTGAATGGCGTCTTCCACTTGCCAAGCTTTTACCGTGATCAAAATGAGGTCCGCTTGATTTACGGAGGAAATATCTTGATTACTGAATACGATTGCGGGTGTGTCATCCAACTGAAGTGGTTGTTGTCTCTCTGAACTTCTTCCCCACAATGAAACATTGTGCCCGGCAAGCTTAAATTTTGTTGCCCAGAGTGAGCCCACCGCACCTGGACCGAGGATAAGGATATTCACCAAACGCTCTCATTAAAAAGGTTTGCTGCAAGGATAATGAGGGAAAAAAGGAAAGCAAATAAAAATGGCGCCGAAAGGCGCCATTTTTGAGCAAACTTAGTGGTTCAATTAGAACTTGTAAGTTACAGCTAGGTAGTGGCTTACACCAGTCGATTCTAGCTCAACACCTGGAGCAACTTGTAGACCGTCTTTTACGCCATATACTTCTTTGTATGCTTTCAGGCCGTAACCAACCGCGAAGCGATCTGAGTGCCAGTAAATGCCGTTGAACATTGCACCACCGTTTGACGCGGTAGTACCAAATTTGTTACCAGCATCATCATCCATACCGAATTGGTAATCAATGTAACCTTGGTAAGAAATGAATGAACCATTGTCGAAGAAGTAGAATGGTTTGAACCAGTTAGTCGAGATTTGGAAACCGTTCCAACCTTTGTTGTTGCCATCGTAAGTGCTGTACAGGTTTAGGCCGATTTTACCTAACCAAGGAACCATTACATCAGAACCTAAACCGATTTTCTGGTTGTTTACACCACCGTTGTTACCGCCCCATTCCATTAGAGATGCAATGTATAGCTCTTGAACTGGACCGAAAGATAGGTCTTTACCAGTTACGGCATCTAGAGACATACGTGGTGCAAATTTCATGAACATCTTGTCAGGAGCGCCGTTCTCAATTGACTTATCTTGGTTATCTTTAGTCGCTAGGTTAAATACGTCTACGTAACCGTATAGGTCGAAAATACCAGAGCGACCGCCAAATTCCATTTCTAGGTAATCGTGAGCGTTGTCGTCAGCGCCTTTAACTCGTGGCATTTCATCAATTGAGTACATGTAGTTGAACTGCATCCACTTGTAATCGTTTTTGTGGATATCGCCGTCAGAGTAATCTGCCGCCATAACTGGAGCTGAAGTAGCCGCTAGAAGGCTAAGAGCTAAAAGTGATTTACGCATAAGGGGACTCTCTATGTTTGTAATGATTCAGAACACGCAATCTATGCTGCGCTTTCCAATTGGCGGGAATAATAGCGATAAAAATCCCAAATGAAAGTGATAAAGGGTGCAAAACTGAACGTTTTTGGTGAGTTGTGTCACGAAATTATCTTTATTTACGGAACTTTTTGTTTGTTGCATTTGATTGCAATAAATGTGTGATTTGGATCGTTTGCGTAAGCGATTTTATGACTTTTTAAGCCAGTCGATTAACCAACATAAATCGTTAGTGATCGGAGTGATAAGGGATTCGTATGTATCCGTGAATCAAAGAGGACGTTTGAATGAAAGAAGTCATGTTATTCCCACTCACTTCAGTTGTACTCCCTGAGGGTAAAATGAATCTGCGCATTTTTGAGCCACGATATAAGCGAATGGTAAAGGAATGCAGCCTACAAAATGTGGGCTTTGGAGTTTGCCTGGTAGGAAGTGAAGGTGACCCTAAAGACGTGGGTAACGTTTCATCTATCGGAACTTTGGTCAGGATCGTTGATTTTGAAACACTCAGTGATGGCCTTCTTGGTATTACAGTTGCTGGTGAGAAACGCTTTGTTGTTAAACGTGTTCGTGCAGATGCGGATGGCTTACGTCATGCAGAGGTTGAATGGTTAGACAATTGGCAACATCTAGACAACTCACCAGATTTCTTCTTTTTAAGCCAGCAGTTATCCCATGTTTATGAAGAGTTTCCTCAACTTGGAAGCCTCTACCAGCATCGTTTTTACGATGACTCTGCTTGGGTTACTCAGCGTTGGCTTGAGTTACTACCCCTAGACTGCAATCTGTTCGAACAGCTAGTCGGCGCAGAGGACTGTATTCCTGCGTTGCAATTTCTGACAGAAGCCATAGAAGCCCCGACTAACAAAGAGGCAAGGATATGAAAGGATTTAATAAAGCTGCGCTAACTATTGTTGCGACATTAGGACTGGCGGCGTGTGGCTCCGACAGTGACACTATCGAGTATTCCAATTTACAAGCAGTGCACGCTTCTTCTGATGCGCCGCTTGCAAATGTGTGGATCAACGATAAACCATCTTTAACGAATGTTGATTATGGTGTGGGATCTGGCTACGTTAAATTGCGAGAGGGGATGAATTCGATTCAGGTCGATGTACAGCTCCCAGGTAATGAAACCGCGACCGTAGTACCTAAAACAGAACTAGATCTTGATTCCGACCTCAATTATAACGTGTTCGTTGTTGGCGATGCCGATGGTTCGCCAAACCCAGTTGAGCCTTTAGTTGTGACTCGCAGCGCCGATTCAATGGCTGATGCCAATAGTCTAGATGTTCAAGTTGTTCATGCAGCTTCAGGCGTTCCTGCTGTTGATCTTTATGTCACTGAGCCAGGTGTTGCTCTTGCTAGCGCGACTCCAATAACTAACCTTGCTTACAAAGCTTCTACCGACGTATTGAACATCCCAGCTGGTGAGTATCAAGTTCGACTTGCCGTAGGAGACAGCGTTGCTTTTGACTCGGGCAAAGTATCTCTTGCGGCTAACTCCAACTTGACGATTGCCGCTATCGGCACAGGAGATTCGAATAGCACGTCACCTGTCAAACTCTTGGTGTTGGACGGTTCGGGCTCTTCTATAATTGAAGATATGGGCAGCCAAGCTGAAGTAAGAGTCGGACACCTTGTCGATGGAGCGCCAGTCGTCGATGTTAACGTTAACGGGGCGGCCTTCGCTCCTCTTGCCGACTTAGCGTTCAAAGAGATTCGTGGTTATTTGGATCTTGCTGCTAGCGCTTACGATATTGACGTTTACGTGGATGGCACAACAACCAATCCGATCATAGATGTTGACGGGTTAATGGTTGCAGGTGGAATGGATTACAGTGTTTATGCAGTCGGTGTTGTTAGCCCAGCGATTGATATCGAAGCTCTGGTTGTTGAAGATATGAGACGCGCTGTGGCGACTAGCGCGACATTGAATGTGACACACGCGGCGGCTAATCCTATAGCGGAAATGGTGGATATTTACCTCACTACGAGTGCAGGAATAGATGGAAGTGATCCAACTATTGCTAATTTTGCGTATAAAAATAGCGTACAAGGATTATATGTCGCTGAAGGTACATATTATGTAACGGTAACAGTGGCTGGTAACCCAAGTATTGTTGCGGTTGACTCAGCACCAGTCAATGTAATGAACGGTGTTGTGTACCAAGTCGTTGCCATTGATGATGGGAACAACGGTGGTTTCAACTTGTTGGTCGATGACGTGACCGATTAGGACGAATGGGAGGAGGAGACTCCTCCCACAAATTAAGGCCGATTATGATGAGTGATAGCCCGAAAAAACTGGGGCGCAGTGATTGGAACGATTACATGGATAAAGTGAAGGATCGAGACAAAGATGCGTTCGCTTTTGTATTCCGTTTTTACGCACCCAAGCTGAAGCAATTCGCTTACAAACATGTTGGTAATGAGCAAGTTGCTATGGAGATGGTGCAAGAGACCATGGCGACAGTTTGGCAGAAAGCGCACCTCTATGATGGTGAAAAGAGCGCGTTATCGACTTGGATATATACCATAATCCGAAACCTTTGTTTTGATCTGCTGAGAAAACAGAAAGGTAAGGAATTACACATTCATTCTGATGACATTTGGCCGTCAGAGTATTATCCACCTGATCTTGTTGATCACTATTCACCAGAACAAGATATGTTGAAAGAACAGGTGGTTAAGTTTTTAGATATATTACCGAAAAACCAGAGAGATGTTTTACAAGCGGTATATCTTGAAGAGTTACCTCATCAACAGGTCGCGGAATTATTTGATATACCCCTCGGTACCGTAAAATCCAGGCTGAGGCTTGCAGTAGAAAAGCTAAGGCATTCAATGCATACGGAGCAACTATGAACAAACACCCAGATAACAGCTTGTTAGAAGCATACGCTTCGGGAAGCATTGATGCAGTTTCTGGTCTTGTGGTCGCAACCCATTTAGAAACATGCACCAAGTGCCGAGCTTATGTGAACCAAGTCGAAGCAAGTCAAGCGAACATCGTAAGTGACATACCTTCTGAGTATGTTTCTGAATTTGACGACATGTTTAATGACATCATCAATGCGGAGCCAGCGACTGATAATATCGTGATCCGCGACTCTGCTGCTGTTAATGTGGCAGGAAAAAGTTTCGCTCTTCCTAAAACTCTAGCGCGTTTCTCTGACCTCGTAGGGTCATGGAGAAGTTACGGAGGCAAGGTTTTCAGTGCTCAGATTGACCTAGGGGAAGACGCTCGTGTCAGCTTAATGTACATCGGGGAAGATGTGCAAATTCCTCAACATACGCACAAAGGCCTGGAGTCTACATTGATCCTACATGGTGGATTTAGTGACGAGGATGGCCAATATGAAGAAGGCGATTTGATGATTAGAGACGCATCAGTGAAGCACAGCCCTTACACTAAGGCCGGAGAAGACTGCTTGTGTTTAACCGTATTGACTGAGCCGATGATCTTTACTCAAGGCGTGGCACGTATATTTAATATGTTTGGTAAAGGGTTATACCCATAGACCTCTTATCTTATATCTCGCAAAACAAAAACCACCGAATTCGGTGGTTTTTTATATGTTTCGTTAATGTTTGTGACGTGCTTTTTCCAATAGAGCATCAAAGTAATGTCGTAGCGAGTACAACATAATCAAGCTTGGCACGACCATGACAGCGGTAAGCACGAAGAATGTGCTCCAATCATTAAGATAATCCACTAGCTCGCCACTGAAAGAAGCAAGAGTCGTCCGTCCGAAGTTTCCTAGAGAGGCAAGCAACGCATACTGAGTTGCCGAAAATGCTTGCCCGGTTAGAATCGTCAAAAATGAAACAAAAGCGACAGTTGAGAAAGCAGTCGTAAAGTTATCGACAATAATCGTGGCTAAGTACAAGTGCTCGTTTGGGCCTACCGAAGCAATCCAAGCAAACATCAAGTTACTGGCAGACATAGCAATACCGCCGATCATTAATCCACGTACAATACCAAACCTAACGTTGAACATGCTTCCGACAAAAGTAAAGAAGATGGTGGCTCCCCAACCGATCAGTTTGGAGTAATAGCCAATTTGTTCATTGCTAAAACCAATATCTTTATAGAACGCGATCGACATCCTGCCCAAAAACGCTTCGCCAATTTTAAATAGGAAAACGAACAGCAACAGAGTAATCGCGACACGGACGCCATTGCGATTAAAGAAATCAAGGAAAGGTTCTACAACAGTCACGGTAAACCAAGCTACGACTTTTGAACCAACCACTTCTTTGTGGCGTTGTTCAGCGGCAGACTGAAGTTGTTCGCGTTGAGTCTTCGGTTCACTGACTAAAATCGTAAAGACCATTAGAATGCCGACTATCACCGCCATCCCGTAGTACACACCATTCCAACCGACACTGTCAGCATTAACAAACGCTAAATAACCCGGTAGTGAATAACCTGTCCACCAGCCAATGACCGCCATTGCAGAAGCTTGAGGCAGTTTAGACTCTTCTGACTTTGGGAAAGTATCAATACGAAAAGCATCAATTGCGATGTCTTGTGTCGCTGAAGCCGTTGCAATGCACAAGGCGAGTAGTGACGCAAACACCAAGTTTTCCGCTGGATTAACACCGGCAATAAATAGGGTAGCGACGAGTACGATACTTTGACAAAAGAAAATCCAGCTACGTCTTTGCCCCAGCAGTCTAAAGAGGACTGGCAGCTTCACGCGGTCAACCAGAGGTGCCCACAGAAAGTTGATCGCATAGACCGCAAAAACGCTACCAAAATAGCCAATTGCGGAGAGGGTCAAGCCGGCATCTTTTAGCCAACCTGACATGTTTGAACCGATAAGAACCCACGGAAAGCCGCTAGAGCAGCCCAGCATGAAAACCCACATGAGTCGTTTATCGAGGTAACTTTTTACCGTTTCCAACCAAGTGATGGAAGGTAATGAAGACATAAATCAATCCAATAAAATGAAGCCGTTGAAAGAGAAAGCCCTTCGATTATTCAAAGGGCTTATCGTTTTGGCTATTTAAGTAGTGTAGCTTTGGTGATGACGATTTGCGTCTCTGGTACATCACGCATTCGGCCTACCGTCGTGGTCGGCTGCTGAGCCATTTTCTGGATAACGTAGAACCCCTCAGTAACCTCACCAAATACAGCATAACCTGGTGGTCGAGCGCCATAGTTGAGAAAGTCATTGTCGACTAAGTTGACGAAAAACTGACGAGTTGCAGAGTTTGGTGCATTGGTTCGTGCCATGGCGATGGTAGCACGGTCATTGTTTAGACCATTATTTCCTTCGTTTTTGATTGGCGCGTATGTTTTCACCATCTGCATATCTTGGTTAAAGCCGCCACCTTGTGCCATGAAGCCTGGGATAATACGATGAAAAATAGTACCCTCGTAGCTCCCATCTTCTACATATTTTAGAAAATTAGCGACAGTGATAGGTGCTTTCTCTTCGTTTAACTCAACCGTAAATGAACCAAGTGTCGTTTCAAACGCTACTTTTGGTCCAGCCCAAACGCTGCAGCTGAGTAGTGCTAAGGACAGAATCGCTTTGCGTAACATTAGAAACGCTCCTGCATGTATTGACGAAGCTCAGGATCATTGGCAATTTCTTTAAGTGTTAATGTCACTACATCATTCAGTGTCTCTTCAATATCGGCATCAGAAGCACTCAATGTGCCAGATCGCTTTGCTGTACCTGTATAAGTTTTGACTAGCTTGCCCTCAGGTGTCTCTGCTGTGATTTCCAGCACAACTTTAGCATCCATCTCGTTTTCCATCACCGAATGCTTCACGTTGACCAACGCTTCTTGAACGCTCAATTCAATCGCGTTGTTGCTGTTTAGATCCGCATGGAAACCTTGAGATGAGAATTGCTTCTCTAATGCTTCTTCTAACGCAATACGTAAATTCTGTTTAGCATGAAGAGGAAGAATGTTCGAACGGCCGTTATCCACCAACGCCACGTACTGCGCTGCACGTACATCTTTGCTGGTCAAACTGTAAGTCTTGCCTTGAACAATTGGATTGGTGCTCAATGTGCTTTCTGGCATCAGGTTCAGCTGAGGTTGTTGAGGGGCTGAACACGCAGCAAGCAACGCAACCGAAGCCGCAAGTACCAATTTTCTCATTTTATTATTCCTTTTAACTATTTTGCTAAAGCTTATATTGCGCTTAATTTAGCAGGATTTTTTGTAGCCTGTAAAATCACAAACTTATTGTTGGAAGCGATAAGTTTCACATTTTTATCGCCAAACAGACGTTTGAGTTTTGCGTCGTACCCGAGGTGACGATTTCCGATAACCAGTAAACGGCCATTTTCACTTAATACTTGTTTAGCATCGCAGAACATTTGCCAAGCAATATGATCGGTGATTGCCTGTTGTTGATGAAACGGTGGATTACACATAACCATAGAGCTGCTGCTGTGTTTAAAACCGTCCAAGCAATTGTTCGCTATGCACTGTATGTCTCTATTTTCACCAAGGTTGTCGCGTAGGTTCTGTTTTGCTGATTCAAGCGCCATAAAACTTTCATCAACACATGTTAGCCGAGCATTTGGATTCAACTGACCAAATTTAACAGACAGAACACCATTGCCGCAGCCGAGGTCGATGACATTGTCTATCGAAGGGTCTTGAGGCAGGTGCTGCAGCATAAAGCGTGCACCTAAATCTAAACTTTCTCCTGAATAGACATTTGGCATGTTCTTGAGTTCGATATCTTCGCCATCAACGCGCCAAGTCGTGAAAGGCATTACTTCAATCGGAGGCTCAACTGTTGCTTGAGAAAACACCAATCTGTGCTTTTTCCAGGCCAAAGATGTTTTTGTTTCGCCTAAGTATTTTTCAAACAGTTTTAGCGTCGAAGTATGAATGTCTTTCGCTTTATTGACTGCAATGACGGGGCAGGAAGCCGGTAGCGCCTTTCTTAATTGGCTTAGTATCCACACTAGATGGCGGTTACTTTTGGGCAGTTGCAGCAAGACGAGATCAATATTGGCAGGAACGAGGTCCATCGTGGTGGCAAACGCTACTTTATTGCACTGGTTTTGCTCGAGATTTTGCTGTGCACCTTTATGTGAGATGAATGAATCACTCATTAGCGTTACATGGTGCTTTTCCGAAAACCAGCAGGAGAGGGCACCAAAGCTGTCATTAATCACGAGGATGTTTTGATTGTCTGGCAAAGCAAGCTCTTCAACATGATTAATAAGATACTCATCACCGGCATCCCACGCTTGTAGCGTTTCGTTACTACGTTTTGGGAAACGATGAAGTGTTAAGCTTCGCTCGTGAAGGTTCAGTTCGGTTTTCATAGCTAAATGTAAGTTGATTTAGAAATTAAGTGTTATTGTCGCAAATGATGACGTGTCGAGATACAAAAAGCTGTCAAATTTTACGAGTTCAGTGATGGCTGCTCTTTAGACATGTTCGTGGAGTCAAGCGCCTTGAGACAATATGTCTACAAAGTGCGTCAATAATGAGAGTGACGTTTGAGTGATGCATGTCTGCTTTACTTAGGTATATACTTATGGAATTCGCATCAATGAGGAACGAATATGATCCAAGAAATCATAGAGAAGAAACTACACAGTGAGCTGCAACCCAGCTATCTCAAAGTCATTAATGAGAGCTACATGCATAATGTGCCACCAGGCTCAGAGAGTCATTTCAAAGTGATTGTTGTGAGTGATTCGTTCGCGGGACAGCGTTTGATTGGGCGCCATCGTCAAGTTCATCAAATTTTGGCAGATGAACTGGACAACCACATTCATGCATTAGCTATTCATACATACACTGATGAAGAGTGGAAGCGTGAACAAGATGGCGCCCCTGATAGCCCGATGTGTATGGGTGGTGGTCACTAAAAACGCAAGATATAAAGGTGCAGAGAAAAGGTGGCTTAAGGCCATCTTTTTTCGTTTTACATTCTTTAGGGACGTTAACGTGGCACAAATTCTGGTTAAAAAATGTGTTAACAGTGTTTCAACAAATGAATGGAAATTGCAGAATATTTCAGGCGATGAATATCACTTTTCCATAAGATATGTATGGAATATGGCATTTGTGCGATGGGTCAAAGTTATGACTATTCTTTGACCTTTTAGACCTGATTCTACCGAAATAACCCCTCTATTCTAATGATTGATCATGGCATCAAGTTCCTAAAAAATGCTAGACTACGGCACCTGATAAATCTCGCGTATTCCTTGTGACGAGATTTTTAATAGGATGTTGCGATTTTGATGTTTAAAACAACATCAAAACCGGACACTGATGTCGTGTCTAAAAGTTACGCAATCAAAAGAATCTTTTTCCCGATAAAAGTAGTGCAAGTGCGTATGATTACAATAAAGAAGGGCTTGGATCTTCCTATCGCAGGAACTCCATCCCAGGTGATTAATGATGGTAAGACCATCAAAAAAGTCGCCTTGCTTGGCGAAGAGTACGTTGGCATGCGACCTACCATGCATGTCCGCGTTGGTGATGAAGTGAAAAAAGCGCAAGTTCTTTTTGAAGATAAAAAGAACCCAGGCGTGAAATTTACTGCACCAGCAGCCGGTAAAGTGATCGAAGTTAACCGTGGCGCTAAACGTGTCCTTCAATCTGTAGTGATTGAAGTGGCAGGTGAAGAGCAGGTGACATTTGATAAGTTCGAAGCCGCTCAACTTTCAGGTCTAGATCGTGAAGTGATCAAGACTCAGTTGGTTGACTCTGGCTTATGGACCGCTTTACGTACTCGTCCGTTTAGCAAGGTTCCTGCAATCGAGTCTTCTACTAAGGCTATTTTCGTAACTGCAATGGATACTAATCCACTAGCAGCTAAGCCTGAGTTGATCATTAATGAGCAACAAGAAGCATTCATTGCTGGTCTAGACATTCTTTCAGCCCTGACAGAAGGCAAGGTTTACGTATGTAAATCTGGCACTAGCTTGCCACGCTCTTCACAGTCTAACGTAGAAGAACACGTCTTCGATGGCCCTCACCCAGCAGGTCTTGCTGGCACCCACATGCATTTCCTATACCCAGTAAATGCAGAGAATGTGGCATGGAGCATCAACTACCAAGACGTTATCGCGTTCGGTAAGCTGTTCCTAACTGGTGAGCTATGCACAGATCGTGTTGTGTCTCTAGCTGGCCCAGTTGTGAATAACCCTCGTCTAGTTCGTACCGTAATGGGTGCAAGCTTAGATGACCTAACAGATAACGAGCTGATGCCTGGCGAAGTTCGTGTGATCTCTGGTTCAGTACTAACAGGTACACATGCAACTGGTCCACACGCATACCTTGGCCGTTACCATCAACAGGTTTCTGTATTACGTGAAGGCCGTGAAAAAGAACTATTTGGCTGGGCAATGCCTGGTAAGAATAAGTTCTCGGTAACTCGCTCTTTCCTTGGTCACGTATTCAAAGGTCAGTTGTTCAATATGACAACGACGACCAATGGTAGTGATCGTTCAATGGTTCCAATTGGCAACTACGAACGCGTAATGCCTCTAGATATGGAGCCTACTTTGCTGCTTCGTGATCTATGTGCCGGCGACACAGACAGTGCTCAAGCACTGGGTGCGCTTGAACTGGATGAAGAAGATCTAGCATTGTGTACCTTTGTATGTCCAGGTAAGTACGAGTACGGTACGTTACTCCGTGAATGCCTAGATACTATCGAGAAGGAAGGGTAATTTTCATGGCTCTTAAAAAGTTTCTTGAAGACATCGAGCATCATTTTGAGCCTGGTGGCAAACACGAAAAATGGTTTGCCCTGTACGAAGCTGTAGCAACAGTTTTTTACACGCCAGGTATCGTAACAAATAAAAGCTCGCACGTTCGTGATAGCGTTGACCTAAAACGTATCATGATCATGGTTTGGTTTGCGGTATTCCCAGCAATGTTCTGGGGTATGTACAACGCAGGTGGCCAAGCTATTGCAGCACTTAACCACATGTACGCTGGTGACCAACTAGCGACAGTTATCGCAGGTAACTGGCACTACTGGCTAACAGAAATGCTTGGCGGCACTATTGGTGCGGAAGCGGGTGTTGGCAGTAAGATGCTACTAGGTGCGACTTACTTCCTGCCAATCTACGCAACAGTATTTATTGTTGGTGGTTTCTGGGAAGTGTTGTTCTGTATGGTGCGTAAGCACGAAGTTAACGAAGGTTTCTTTGTAACTTCTATCTTATTCGCACTTATCGTTCCACCAACGCTACCTCTATGGCAAGCGGCGCTAGGTATCACATTTGGTGTTGTTGTAGCAAAAGAGATCTTCGGTGGTACAGGTCGTAACTTCCTTAACCCTGCACTTGCAGGTCGTGCATTTCTATTCTTCGCTTACCCAGCGCAAATTTCGGGTGACGTAGTATGGACTGCAGCTGACGGCTTCTCTGGTGCAACTGCTCTTAGCCAATGGGCTCAAGGTGGTAACGGTGCTCTAGTTAACACAGTAACTGGCGCTCCTATCACTTGGATGGATGCGTTCATCGGTAACATCCCTGGTTCAATTGGTGAAGTATCGACTCTAGCTCTAATGATCGGTGCAGCGATGATCGTTTACATGCGAATCGCTTCATGGCGCATCATTGCGGGTGTAATGATCGGTATGATCGCAGTATCGACTCTGTTTAACGTGATCGGTTCTGACACTAATCCAATGTTTAATATGCCATGGCACTGGCACCTAGTTCTAGGTGGTTTTGCATTCGGTATGTTCTTCATGGCAACGGACCCAGTATCAGCGTCATTTACTAGCAAAGGTAAATGGTGGTACGGCATCCTGATTGGTGCAATGTGTGTGATGATCCGTGTAGTTAACCCAGCGTACCCAGAAGGTATGATGCTGGCGATTCTATTCGCGAACCTATTCGCACCTCTGTTCGACCATGTAGTGATTGAGAAGAACATCAAGCGGAGACTAGCACGCTATGGCAAGTAATAACGACAGCATTAAAAAGACGCTGGGTGTTGTTATCGGGTTGAGCCTTGTTTGTTCAATCATCGTATCAACAGCAGCAGTAGGTCTGCGTGATAAGCAAAAAGCTAACGCTGTCCTAGATAAGCAATCAAAGATCGTTGAAGTTGCAGGCATTGACGCAAACGGTAAGAAAGTACCAGAGCTATTTGCTGAGTACATCGAACCTCGTCTAGTAGACCTTGAAACAGGTAACTTTACTGAGGGTAATGCATCTACGTACGATCAACGTGAAGCATCAAAAGATGCAGAACGTTCAATCGCATTGACACCAGAAGAAGACGTAGCTGATATCCGTCGTCGCGCGAATACAGCAGTAGTGTACCTTGTAAAAGATCAAGATGAAGTCCAAAAAGTTATCCTGCCTATGCACGGTAAAGGACTATGGTCGATGATGTATGCCTTTGTAGCCGTTGAAACTGATGGTAACACTGTGTCTGCTATTACTTACTACGAGCAAGGTGAAACTCCTGGACTTGGTGGTGAAGTAGAGAACCCTTCATGGCGCGATCAATTCATTGGCAAGAAATTGTACAATGAAGATCACCAGCCAGCGATTAAGGTCGTGAAAGGCGGCGCACCGCAAGGTTCTGAGCACGGTGTTGATGGCCTATCAGGAGCGACGCTCACTAGTAATGGTGTTCAACACACATTTGACTTCTGGTTAGGTGATATGGGCTTTGGTCCTTTCCTAGCAAAAGTTCGTGACGGAGAACTTAACTAATGTCTAGTGCACAAAACGTTAAAAAGAGCATTCTAGCGCCAGTATTGGATAACAACCCAATCGCGCTACAAGTTCTTGGTGTATGTTCTGCTCTTGCAGTAACAACTAAACTAGAAACAGCTTTTGTAATGACACTAGCGGTAACATTTGTAACTGCGTTGTCTAACTTCTCTGTTTCATTGATCCGTAACCACATTCCTAACAGTGTGCGTATCATCGTTCAGATGGCAATCATCGCATCGTTAGTAATCGTGGTAGACCAAGTGCTAAAAGCTTACCTATACGATATCTCTAAACAGCTATCTGTATTCGTTGGTCTGATTATCACTAACTGTATCGTAATGGGTCGTGCTGAAGCATTCGCAATGAAGTCTGCGCCAGTACCATCTCTTATTGACGGTATTGGTAACGGTCTAGGTTACGGCTTCGTTCTTATCACTGTAGGTTTCTTCCGTGAGCTATTTGGCTCAGGCAAACTATTTGGTCTAGAAGTTCTACCTCTAGTGAGCAACGGTGGTTGGTACCAGCCTAACGGCCTAATGCTACTAGCACCATCAGCATTCTTCCTAATCGGCTTCCTTATCTGGGTAATCCGTATTCTGAAACCAGAACAAGTAGAAGCGAAGGAGTAAGGACGTCATGGAACATTACATTAGTCTGTTAGTTAAATCGATTTTCATCGAAAACATGGCTCTGTCTTTCTTCCTAGGTATGTGTACTTTCCTTGCCGTATCTAAGAAGGTTAAGACCTCTTTCGGCCTAGGTGTTGCAGTTGTGGTAGTTCTGACTATCGCTGTTCCTGTGAACAACCTAGTATACAACCTAGTTCTGAGAGAGAACGCGTTAGTTGAGGGCGTGGACCTTAGCTTCCTAAACTTCATTACCTTTATCGGTGTAATTGCAGCACTTGTACAGATTCTAGAGATGGTCCTAGACCGTTTCTTCCCACCTTTGTACAACGCGCTAGGCATCTTCCTACCGCTGATCACAGTAAACTGTGCAATCTTCGGTGGTGTATCTTTCATGGTACAACGTGACTACAACTTTGCTGAATCGATCGTTTACGGTTTCGGCTCTGGTGTGGGCTGGATGCTAGCAATCGTTGCTCTTGCAGGTATCCGTGAGAAGATGAAGTATTCAGACGTACCTCCTGGTCTACGTGGTCTAGGCATCACGTTCATCACTGTAGGTCTAATGGCGTTAGGCTTCATGTCTTTCTCTGGTGTTCAACTGTAAGTCGGGTAAACCGCAACAATTAAGGAATAGTCAATGGACATTATTCTTGGTGTAGTGATGTTTACTCTGATCGTACTTGCGCTAGTACTAGTGATTCTTTTCGCTAAGTCTAAGCTTGTACCAACAGGTGACATTACAATTTCTGTGAACGATGACCCTTCACTGGCGATCGTTACACAACCAGGTGGTAAGCTACTATCTGCGTTAGCTGGTGCTGGCGTATTCGTATCTTCTGCTTGTGGTGGCGGTGGCTCTTGTGGTCAGTGTCGCGTAAAAGTTAAATCAGGTGGTGGTGACATCCTACCTACCGAGCTTGACCACATTACTAAAGGTGAAGCACGTGAAGGTGAGCGTCTAGCGTGTCAGGTTGCAATGAAAACTGACATGGATATCGAGCTTCCTGAAGAAATCTTCGGCGTTAAGAAGTGGGAATGTACTGTTATCTCTAACGATAACAAAGCGACATTCATCAAAGAGCTTAAGCTGCAAATTCCAGATGGCGAATCAGTACCTTTCCGTGCTGGTGGTTACATCCAGATTGAAGCTCCTGCTCACCACGTGAAATACGCAGACTACGATATTCCTGAGGAATACCGTGAAGACTGGGAGAAGTTCAACCTTTTCCGTTACGAGTCTAAAGTTAATGAAGAGACCATTCGTGCATACTCTATGGCTAACTACCCAGAAGAGCACGGTATCATCATGCTTAACGTTCGTATCGCAACTCCGCCGCCGAACAACCCAGACGTACCACCAGGCATCATGTCTTCGTACATCTGGTCTCTAAAAGAAGGCGACAAGTGTACTATTTCTGGTCCATTTGGTGAGTTCTTTGCGAAAGATACAGATGCAGAAATGGTATTCGTTGGTGGTGGTGCTGGTATGGCTCCAATGCGCTCACACATCTTCGACCAACTTAAGCGTCTGCACTCTAAGCGTAAGATGTCTTTCTGGTACGGCGCACGTTCTAAGCGTGAAATGTTCTACGTAGAAGACTTCGATATGCTACAAGCTGAGAATGACAACTTCGTATGGCACTGTGCACTGTCTGATCCACTTCCAGAAGATAACTGGGATGGTTACACTGGCTTTATTCACAACGTTCTTTACGAGAACTACCTACGTGATCACGAAGCGCCAGAAGACTGTGAATACTACATGTGTGGTCCACCTATGATGAACGCTGCTGTAATCGGCATGCTGAAAGATCTAGGTGTAGAGGATGAAAACATCCTACTAGATGACTTCGGTGGTTAATTCCTCCAAGTGATTGAATCTATGGCTAGCTCTCCAAGAGCTAGCCATTATTTTTTATAGACATAAAACTGATATTCAACAGTTGATATAGGTAATCGGATTGAAAGGATTGGTCCTATTTCCCATATCAATTCAACAACATTGGGAGTTAACAAGTGAAAAAGTGGCTTGTTGCATTCGCTTCTCTATTGATTTTGGCTGGCTGTGAGCAGCCTGCAGATCAAATTCATTTAAGTGGCCCTACCATGGGGACTTCTTACAACATCAAGTATATCGAGCAAGATGGTATTCCAACGCCAAAAGCGATGCAGACAGAAATTGATCGCTTATTGGAAGAGGTTAATGACCAAATGTCGACCTATCGTGACGACTCAGAGTTAAGTCGTTTTAACCAGCATCAAACGAGCGAGCCATTTACAGTTTCGACACAAACAGCAACGGTAGTGAAAGAAGCAATTCGTCTTAACGGTCTTACTTTAGGCGCGTTGGATGTGACGGTCGGCCCTCTAGTTAACCTGTGGGGGTTTGGTCCAGAAGCTCGTCCAGATGTAGTTCCAACCGACGAAGAACTCGCTGCTCGCAAAGCAAATACCGGTATTCACCACCTATCTGTTGATGGTAATAAACTGTCCAAAGATCTTCCTAACTTGTACGTCGACCTATCGACAATTGCGAAAGGTTGGGGGGTTGACGTGGTTGCTGACTACCTTCAATCTGAAGGGGTACAGAACTTTATGGTTGAAGTTGGCGGTGAAATGCGTCTCAAAGGTGTCAATCGTGAAGGTGTGCCTTGGCGTATCGCAATTGAAAAACCGACCGTTGATGAACGTTCAATTCAAGAAATTATTGAACCAGGCGACATGGCAATTGCAACAAGTGGTGACTATCGTAATTACTTTGAGAGTAATGGTGTGAGATACTCTCATATTATTAATCCACGAACAGGCAAACCAATTCATCATAAAGTGGTGTCTGTAACGGTATTAGATAAATCGTCGATGACTGCTGATGGTCTTGCAACTGGTCTTATGGTGCTAGGTGAAGACATAGGCATGGCAATTGCGAACGAAAATAATATTCCTGTTTTCATGATTGTGAAAACGGAAGATGGTTTTAAAGAGTTGGCTTCGGAAGCATACAAGCCATTCATGAAGAAATAACAACAGAAGTGAGCATGTTTTTATGAATACATTTCTAATTACCTTTGCTGTGTTTGTCGCGGTAATCACTGCAATGGCTGTCGGATACATTTTCCAAAAGAAAGTCGTGAAAGGTAGCTGTGGTGGCTTAGGGGCAGTTGGCATCGAAAAAGTGTGTAATTGCCCAGAACCCTGCGATGCGCGTAAAAAACGTGAAGCGCGCGAGGCTGCGCGTGCTGAGAAATTGGCGGCGTGGGAAAAAGATAGAATTGCTTAGTATTGGTTAATCGTACTAAGAAAGTGATAAAGCTCAGCGTTCTGCTGAGCTTTATTTTTAGGCAGCTAACCAAAGCTCAGATGTCCGAGAAAGAGCCCAATACCGTGTTTTGTTGTTTCTTTCTCTCATGTTACAGAGCAAGACCACACTGATAGTCATTAGGACGAAGAAATGATTTGGTTACGTCCGTTCTCTTTGGCCATGTAAAGTCGCTCATCCGCCACTTTTATTTGTTGTTCCAGCTCCCCCTCGATGTTGCTTACACCAATACTCGCGGTCACAAGAATGTTTTTGTCCAAATAAGTTATTGGCGTTTTTTCTATGCGCTGTCTCATTTGTTCTAAGCGTGTTAGAAAGCCGTCATAGTCGCCACTGGCTTGAATACAAAACTCCTCGCCACCAAGCCTAGCGACAATATCATTTGGAAAATAGATTTTTAGAATATTCGCTATCATGACTAACACTGCATCGCCGCCCTCATGTCCGTGTGTATCATTTACTTGCTTAAAGAAATCGATATCAAGCATCGCGATGTTTCTTTGAGCGTTTTCTACATGGGGTTGCTCAAACAGAAAGCGGCGGTTCCATAAGCCCGTTAGCGCATCTTGATTTGCCATTTTAAACAGTTCAGATGTTGCGTCTTTGATATCTAACAGTTGGTGAATACGGCAAAAAAATTCTTCTTGATTAAATGGCTTGTATAAAAAGTCATTGGCCCCTGCTTTTAGAAACCTAGCCGTCATGGTCTTAGAGTTACTACCCGACAAGCCGAGAATGGCTAATTGATTTTTATCCCACTTCCGACGTAATTCACGCACCATAGTAATGCCATCTTTAACGGGCATATCATGGTCGGTTAAAACGAGAGTGATATCTGGATTTTGCTCGACAAGCTCTAGGGCTTTTTGCCCATTGTCAGCTTCCAACGTCTGAATATATTGATGCTCCAAAAGTTGGGCAATGTGTCTTCTTACGGTGTGTGAATCATCAACGACTAAACATTTGTGTTGTTGATTGTTGGTTAGTCGCTTGAGGAGTGGTAATAGATAGGAAACGGACGCCATGCTGTCTTTCAAAATATAGTCGAGGACACCTTTTGCAAGCATCTTTTCGCGAGTGTCTTCTTGAAATCGAGCCGTTAAAACAATGACACGATGACCATGTTCCAAAACGAGGTCAATAATCTCGCCATCTTGAGCATCCGGTAAACAATAGTCTAAAACCGCACAGAAGAGGTCCTGTGCTGAAGATAACAAGTTCTTTGCCTCCGCGTAGCTTTCCGCTGCGATGACCTCATAACCAGCTTGGCTTATTGTTTGGCAAAGAAAGTTTTTAAATGCACGACTATCTTCAACAACCAGAATCTTATTACTCAAGCGCAGTCCCCAAAATTAATTGTTTAAAATCAATGATAACTAAAATTAAACTTATCGCCATCAAAAAACACATGTCAACCAAAAGTAGAACAACTACTCAAATGTTTGACACGCATCCGTTAACATCACATCATTATTCCTGTCTTAGTTATATAATTATGTTTAGCTAACGTAGGGAGAAAGTAGTATGGAAATGCATCAACATGGTATGGCTGAGCTATTTCAACAACTGGGCCTCGGTAGCTCTCCTCAAGAAATGAAAGATTTTATTAATCAACATCGACACAAAAGAGATTCTGCGCCTTTACATGAAGCTAGCTTTTGGACGATGTCACAGGCGAACTTTCTAAAACAAGCTATCGAAGAAGATGCAGATTGGGCCGAATTAGTCGATCAATTGGACGTAATGCTTCGAGATTGACGTTCGCTTAAACACGCCCATTTCTCTTCAGGTAGATTTGATTTATACTGTTTTTTTGAACAGTGCTTTGATGGCTATGTCAGATCGAATTAGAAAAATTATTCATGTCGATATGGATTGTTTTTATGCTGCCGTAGAGATGAGAGATAACCCCAGTTACCGTGGCATTGCACTCGCTGTTGGCGGACATGAAAAGCAGCGTGGAGTGATTAGCACCTGTAATTATGATGCGCGTAAATATGGTGTTCGCAGTGCAATGTCAACGGCGCGCGCGCTGCAACTCTGTCCTCATTTGTTGGTTGTGCCCGGTAGAATGCATGTATATAAGCAAGTCTCTCAGCAGATTCGTGCTATTTTTGAGCGTTATACGCCTATCATTGAACCTCTCTCATTGGATGAAGCATACCTCGATGTCACGGACTCGACAGCTTGCCGTGGCTCCGCTACGTTGATCGCAGAGTCAATTCGCCGCGATATCTGGAGTGAACTTGGGTTGACGGCATCGGCGGGCATTGCTCCGATAAAGTTTCTTGCCAAGGTCGCGTCAGACATGAACAAGCCCAACGGTCAGTTTGTGATTCCGCCAGAGAAAGTCCAAGAGGTTATCGATAGTCTTCCGCTAGAGAACATTCCTGGTGTGGGGAAGGTGAGTCTTGAGAAGCTCCACCAAGCCGGTTTTTATCGATGTGAGGACATTAAAAACAGTGACTATCGAGAGTTGTTGAGGCAGTTTGGTCGTCAGGGTGCCTCCTTATGGCAGCGAAGCCATGGAATTGATAATCGAGAAGTCGTTGTTGAGCGCGAGAGAAAGTCCGTCGGTGTGGAAAGGACATTCAGCCAGAACATCGCAACCTATGATGAATGTTGGCAAGTGATTGAGGAGAAACTTTATCCTGAACTCGAGAAACGTTTAGAGCGTGCAAGCCCAGATAAGTCGATTATTAAACAAGGTATTAAAGTCAAATTTGCCGACTTTCAACTGACAACAATTGAGCACATCCATCCGCAATTAGAGCTTGAGGACTTCAAGATCTTGCTAAGAGATATTCTTAAACGCCAAAATGGACGGGAAATTCGCCTTTTAGGCGTGAACGTGATGCTCAAGCCCGAAGACCAAGCGCGTCAATTGAGCTTTTTTTAGGCCCTTACCGTTTCTACCTGCGTTAATACCTGCTCAAAACTTACATTTGCCATTGCACCATAACCTGCTAGCTTTGAGGCTTTTAGCTGGCTAATCAAAGGAGTGCTGATTCCGCACAAGAAGCGAGCAACGGCATCATTACTGATGGCCGATGGGGAAAGCTGAATAAACTCCCGCGCCCATATCGATACTTGAGATTGTTCAATATCTTCAGGTTCTGGTGCTGTGAATGTGGCGACGTGACCACGACACACGGAGCAGTGACCACATTGCTTTGGTGCATCGTGATCCGCAAAGTAGTTCGCCAATTGTGAGCTCAAACAGTGCTCGGACTGGAACAAGTGCAGCATGGTGTGGATTCTTTCGATATCTTTGCTTTCTTTGGATTGGAACAGTTCATACAGTTGTTGGATTAAAACATCCGAGCTCTGTTTGGTTGGCATAACTGAGTACACGTCCGTCAGTTGTTTGCTCTCTAGTTCTATCCAGCCGTTCTGGTGAAAATAGTCGAGCGCTGCGACAACTCGGCTGCGTTCCGATTGATAGTTCATCCATAGCGCTTCTAGATCAACTTGGCACCACACTTTGGCTTTTTGTGAGCAGGAAAAAATAGCCTCCACAAATTGACGTCGCTCGCCTTGAAATTGATTCACAATAAATTGCTGATCGTGCAAAAACTTAAACCGATATTCCGCAAAGTAACTGTACTTTGCTTCAATGACGTTATGTAGCTCCAAATAAACCAACAAGGTTTTGAGTGGCAATTGGCGGATATTACTTTCACGCGACAAACGCAGTGGCACTACCTCCCATTGTGGAGCATGTTCTTTCGCTTGCTCGACTACATAGTTAATTGACGTAAATTCTGGTGTGTCACCATAGACAAAATTCTCCAACACCGTTAGGCCGGACGTATTGCCTAGCAGAATGCACTCCGAGCGTTGCCCGTCCCTGCCTGCACGTCCAATCTCTTGTGCGTAGTTCTCGATTGATTTGGGTAAGTCGAAGTGAATGACGCGTCGAATATCAGATTTATCGACCCCCATACCAAATGCAATCGTTGCAACAATACAGTCAATTTGGCCATCCATGAACTGCTGTTGGATTTGTTCACGAACGTCGCTTTTCATGCCAGCGTGGTATGCGTGAGCGTTAATGCCAATATGGATTAATGACTTTGCTACTCGTTCTGCTGTTTGCTGCTGCGTCACGTATACGATGGTCGGAAGCTTAGGTGAAGAGGCGATGATCTCACTGAGCTGTTCTTGTTTCTTTGTTTCCTCACACGGGATCACCGAGATATCCAGATTAGAGCGGTAGAAGCCTGTAACGGTAATATGTTCACTGGAAATATCGAACTTTTTTTGCATGTCTTCAATAACTGCAGGCGTTGCCGTTGCGGTGAGAAGTAAAGACTGTGGGATGTTCAGTTCACGTTGATATTGCGGTAGTTTGAGATAATCTGGACGAAAGTTATGCCCCCATTCGGAAATACAGTGCGCTTCATCAATGACCATCAAAGAAATCGGTACTTGGCGAATGAATTCACGAAAACGCTCATTTTTTAGTCGCTCAACAGAAATCATCAAGATTTTGATTTGTCCATTCTTCACGCCAGCCATGACCTGTTGTGCTTCTTCTCTACTTTGACTGCTATCGATAGAAGCGGCCGCGATTCCTTTACTTTGTAAAAAGCTCAGTTGATCCTTCATTAACGCCAACAACGGAGAGATCACCAACGTAAGGTTGGGTAATATGGTTGCAGGTAGTTGATAACAGAGTGACTTCCCCGAGCCTGTAGGAAAGATTGCCGCAGCAGAGTAACCATTCATAACGGCTTCAATAACGGGTTGCTGACCTTGGCGTAATGAGTCAAAACCAAATACAGATTGAAGTGTTTGATGCAGCGAGTCACTTTGCATAATAGGGAAACCTTTCTTTGATGGTAAACTTGGCTACATTAACACACCCCGAATACTAAACGCGCGTCCTAAAAGTATGAACAAAGCTGACTTAGTCCAAATTATCATCCAACATCTGGAAGAAAAACTTCAAGTTGCCCATTCATCGGCTCAGCGAGCTATCGATGCCGCCACAGATGAAGAAACTGTTCCCGAGCACAAGTACGATACATTGGCACTTGAAGCCGCGTATCTTGCTCATGGACAAGCCATGCGAATTCAAGATAGTGAAGAGGAGTTGCGTCAATATCGTTCTTTAGTGACTCGTAACTTTAAGAATGCGCCTGTTGGTGTTGGTGCTTACGTTGTTCTCGCAGATGAGAATTTGATCGAAAAGCACTTCTTTGTAGGCCCTTGCTCTGGTGGTTTGACTGTTCAATATCAGACTCTGGAAGTCTTTGTCTTAACAGCCAAATCTCCTCTGGGTCGAGCGTTGTTCGGGAAAGAAGAGGGTGATGAGGTTGACGTGAAAATAGGAGATAAAACAACTTGTTACGAAGTCGTGACGATTTGCTGACATCTCATGTATCACTCAGTGTTATGTTTAACACGAGTAATGTTAAATAAAAGAGAATGACATGAAAAAGCTTTTTACACTCTCATTGCTGATGGTCAGTGCTACTGGTTATGCAGCGCAGTGTCGTGTGGACATCAATAATGAAGTCCGTATGGATGGGCAAAGCTTGGAAATTCGCCAAACGACAGGTGATAAAGCTGTCGTGGATGAGGATAACAACCTCTTCATCAAAGGTGAGCTAATTGAACTCAATGCCGACCAAAAAGCGGCAATTGAAGACTATCGCGAAAAAATGAACGCGTATATTCCACAAGCAAAGCAATTGGCGAGTGATGGTTTAGCGCTTGCGAATGATATTATTGATGATGTTGCGGAAAGCCTCGATGCACCTGGTGCGTTTGATAATGTAAAAGTCGCAGTAAAGGACTTTTTCGCTGATGTTGAATCACGTTACTACAAAGATGGTGATTTCATCCTGCCTGCGGAGAGTTTTGAGTCTATGACACAAGGGTGGACTGAAGACTTTGCAAAAGCACAAGAGATCTTCAATAAAGAGTTTTTAGCCAGTTCGTTGGATGCTTTATCGAAAAAAATGAAGGAAGAGGGAGGGATAAACCTCACTGCATTATCAGAGAGTATGGCTGAACTCAGCGCGAAAGTAGAAGAGCGTTTAGCCGAGCATTCGAAAGAGGTAGAACAACAAGCAGAAGACTTGTGCGATTCGCTGGATGACATGGCAGGGCAAGAAAACGATCTGTTGAAGAAAATCCCTGAGCTAAAAGATTACCGAGTATTTACGATTTAATTACTCATTAAAAAGCAAAAACTCGATGAGATAAAGAAAGAGAGCACTATTGTGCTCTCTTTGCGTTTTACTCGCTTATTCTTTGATAGCTTATTGCGCATTCATCTCGGTGAGTTTATCGCCGACAGGTTTTGAGAAGTTAAAGCCATCATGCTGATCCCAGTTGATAGACCATGTCATTACTCCTGCATAATTCGGGTAATGGTACGCTGGTTTAACGGTGCCACATGAAGTGCCTTTGGTTAAACAATCTAGTGCGTTGATAATATTCTGTGTTGGAGCCTGCCCTGAATTTGCCGAGCTAGGACCTGAAGGTAAACCGATTGCGACTTGATCATCGCGCAATGGTGCAAATTGAGTGCCGTCGGCCAACTCAAAACCTTCGATAAGCATTTTAGATTGCGCTACCATCATATCCACAGAGCCTTCTGGTGCACTGCCTGGCAGGTATGGGTTTGGCAAACCGCCGTTGTTATATAACTGGACGTGAAGCAAGTCGAGCGTGCTGCGTGTCTCGTTTATCACAGGAATGTAAGCTCCCCAAATACCGCTGTAAGCCACATAGCCGCCTTGAACATAAGGGTGCTCAGGCGCCATGGTTAGGTACATATCTCCACCCATGTTTTGCTCTATTTGAAGCAAAGCACGACCAAGGCGAGCTTGAATTTGCGAGCCATGAACTAAGTTAGAACCACTCTCTAAATCCACATCTAGACCATCAAAGCCCCACTCAGCGATAAGACCTGTTAGGCTAGAGACAAAGTTGGCTTCATCTTGGTCGGTATTCAGCGTAATCGTGCCTTCTGCGCCGCCAAGAGAGAGAACAAACTTCTTACCTTTAGCTTGAAGCGCTGCCATGTCCTGCTTGAATTGTGTTGGATCGAGTGCTGGACAATCGCTGTAAATATCGCCTGAATATAGATTAAAGTGCACAGTGCCATCACTGTTGCGATCATTTTCAGCAAAGGCAATATCAATCACATCCCAAGCATCTGCCATATCTGCTAGACGAATTGGACAGCCCGCACCATTTACAAAATTGTGCCAGTAACCGATGAGTTTATGGCGTTTCTCTACTTGCTCAACCACCGTTATTGCTGCGGCGTCAGACAGTGCATTGCTTCCTGACAAATCCACAGCTTGGGCGCTAACTGTAAAGTTACCAAGTGCAGTTGGTGTCCAGTTGGCTGTGTAAGGTGCTGTGGTATCGGTTGCAACAATAGAGCCGTTGATCATGAAATCAACGTGTTTAATGCCTGAAGTTAAAGACGTTGCATCGGCGCTTAATGCGAGACTTTTGCCTAATCCGACGGTTTGACCGCTGCTTGGTGAAGTCAGAGAGACGACCAAATCTTTATCGCTGACTTCCACACCAACCAGGGACTCTGACGTGTTGTTATCATTATCGGTTGCGACGGCTTTAAGCTGGTTAGCGCCAATAAGTGTGGCGTTCCAAGTAACGGAATATGGCGCTTGAGTGGTGACCCCTAAGCTGGTGTTGTTCGCAAAAAACTCAACTTGCGTGACTGTGCCATCAGCATCGCTTGCGTTTGCCGTGATTTCGTTATTGCTGCCAGCGAGCACGACTTGTCCATCCGTTGGTGCCGTAATGGTAACTTGCGGTGGTGTCGAACAAGCACCTAGGCCACTCCAAGCATCTTGCCAGTATAGCCCTTCACCAGGCTCGTAAGCCCATGTCGCATCCGAGGAGCACCAACCAGCAACATCACAACGATATTTTTGGTTGAAGTGAGAAACCAGGTCGCCAGATTGATAACTTGTGCCTGCCACATAAGGTACTGCATCTGCACATCCGCCTGTTCCGGTTTCTGCATTACTAATAACCAGCGCTACTTCTTGGCTCATCGTTGCGAGGTTTGTATCATCAGTCGCTTGTGCTTTGAATGAGTATGTACCTGGACTCGCGGTCCATTGATATTCGTAAGGTGCACTAGTATCAATGGCGACAGATTGATTGTTTACGAAGAACTCAACTTGTGTGACCACACCATCAATATCGTCAGCTTGAGCGGCTACGGTTAGGTTATCGCCTACATTAAGCACTTCTGTGCCTACTGGGCTGGTCAATGAAATGCTTGGTGGTGGTAATTCGACTTGTGGTTGAATTTGGATAGAAATCGTCGTGGTGCTAACGGCTCCCTCATTATCGGTCGCAATTGCGGTCAATTGCGAGATCCCTTCAATAGCGGTCCAAGAAGCTTCGAATGGTGCTTGAGTTACCACAGCAACGGTTTGGTTGCCTGCAACAAACTCAACTTGTGTGATTTGGCCATCTTCGTCTGCCGCGTTGGCTAACAAAGTGATCGCACTGCCTTCGGGAATTTGTGCGTTGTTTATTGGAGAGGAGAACGACACCGTTGGTGATAAGTTGTTGCTTCCACCATCGCATTGCCCTAACGCTTTCCATGCTTCCCAAGATCCTGAGTTGGTCACGGGGTCATTGCCTTGCGTCCAATATGCAGCCTCATAAGCGGCTCCTTGCGTTTTTACTAAAGCGCCCGATGTATAAGTCGCAGTGCTGTCCCAGTCGGGTAGACTTTGACAGTTATAGGCTTGAGCTTGGTAGCTGGCGCTGAGTGCTACAATCATCGCTCCGTGAAGTAGAGTGACCTTCATTTTCCTCTCCTTGAATCATGGGTATAAATGAGAACAGAGTAATAACTAGCTGATAAATAGACATTAGGGGGAAAAAGCGAAGCACAATATTCTGCTTTTCGACACAGTATCACGAGGAACAGTTCGTCCCTTACACCAGAGCTCATTATTTTTCGGCTCACTTCACGGCAGAAGGATTGGTAAAATTCAGCCACGTGAAACGAGCAACAGTCACGAGGCTTTTGAGCGATGAATATGAGATGTACGTTAAAATTTACAAGCTGAATGACTATAAATTACTTCAACTGTCGAGGATTTAACCGAGGTACTCTTGTTGAATAGTGAATATTGCTATAGTGTACTAGTTAGCTAGTTCAATGATATTTTTGTGTGAGTAGTATGACACAGCAAACCTCTTCTCAGCCTCGCGAGCATTTTGGCTCTCGTCTCGGGTTCATCTTAGCTGCCGCAGGTGCCGCAGTTGGCCTTGGCAATATTTGGGGCTTCCCAACTCAAGCTGCCAGTAATGGTGGCGGTGCTTTCCTGTTAGTTTATTTGGTGATGATTCTTATCGTCGCATTTCCGATGCTGGTGGTTGAAATGGCGATTGGTCGCCATGGTCAAGCCAACCCTGTAGACAGTATGCGTGCAATCACAGATAACCCTACCGGTAAAAAACTCGGCGGCATTGTGGGTTGGATTGGTTTAAGCGTACCAAGCGTTGTCTTAGCGTTTTATTCAATTGTTGGTGGTTGGTTGATCTGCTTTTTACTGGGTGCAATCACAGATCTAATGGGGTTAGAAGCTGCAACTCAATGGCTAAAGGGCTTTAGTGTTGAACGTAACTTGTTCGGAACCATTACTTTTTATGTACTGACGATTCTCATCGTACAAGGTGGCGTAAAACAAGGTATTGAGAAGTGGTCCACACGTTTGATGCCAGCATTGTTTGTTCTGTTTGCTCTGCTATTTGCTTACATCATGACGCAAAACGGTGCGATGGAAGGTCTGAAACATTACCTAGTGCCGGATTTTGAAAAGGTATGGGACCGCAAGTTGATTCTTGCTGCAATGGGACAGGGCTTCTTCTCGCTTACGATCGGTGGCTGCTCAATGTTGATTTACGGGTCTTACTTGAGTAAGAAAGAAAACCTACCAAAGATGGCGATGAACGTGACCATGGTAGATACTGCCGTTGCTTTCATTGCAGGGTTAGTGGTGATGCCAGCGATGTTTGTAGCAATGCAAAAGGGCGTTCAAATCTATGCAGAAGATGGCTCTCTCTTAAGCTCAGATACGTTAGTGTTTACGGTATTGCCACTAATGTTTGATAGTTTAGGTTTGCTTGGTCAATTATTCTCTATTGTGTTCTTCTTATTGCTGACGATTGCGGCGCTAACGTCTTCCATTTCAATGTTAGAGTGTCCAGTGGCTTTAGTGAGTGAGCGCTTCAATACTAAGCGCAGCGCAACGAGCTGGGTTTTAGGTGGTCTCATTGCTTTGTTCAGTGTGGTGATTGTTTATAATTTTGGTGCTCTATTTGGTATGGTCGCGACGGTTGCTACTCAGTATCTACAACCAACCGCTGCGCTCTTATTCTGCTTATTTGGTGGTTGGGTATGGAATCGCAACTCAAAAATCAAAGAGCTTGAGCAAGGTTGCCCGGAGTTTACGCAAGGTTGGTTTGGTAAGTTATGGCCTGCGTATGTGAAGTTTGTATGTCCAATTCTTGTGGCGACAGTCATCTGGGCTTCATTTGGCTAACCGAGACGCCTATCGAATAAAAGAAAAGGGCTTGATGGTAACTCATCAAGCCCTTTTTCATATTGGTTATTCTCGTTTCGGTTATCCGCCAAGAATGGTGTTGATTAACGGAATTGTCCTGCTTCTGGAAGAAAGTCAAAACCAGCAGAAGCCAGTTTTGTCTCCAGTGCTGTGCGTTCGATATCGAAGAAAGCCACCAGTTTATCTAAGTCACCACCGAAGTCGTCGCGTAGCTTCATATTCACAATGCTCATCAGCATGACAGGATCCATGGATTCAAAGTTCGCTAGATTCATTACTTATCCTCAAAATCTGAAATCAGTAGGTTTGCCGCAGCAAATGCCGCTTTTTCACGCACTTCTTTAGGCAGGGACTCATCCGCTGCAACATCGTTCAGTGCTTTAACTGCACATGAAATTGCTTGGGGAATATAAGCTTGATCGCCACTACCAATCTGAGCATAAAGCTCACGAACCAGTTCACAACAGCCGTATACTTGCATGTTTTCTTTCCACTAAATGATAACTTATCTCAATATACACACAGCGGATTTGAAACTCAAAGTACAGAGTTGTTTTGGCTCAAGTTGAAGGTTTGCTTGAGCGAGATTTAATCACTGCATTTGTGCTTCTAACTGCTGAGTGACTTCTGGTGAAAGTTGAAGTTGTTTTGCTAGTTCTTGCAGATACGCTTTTTCCATAAAGTTTTGTTCATCAGCGAAGATCAAAGACGCCAGGTAAATTTCTGACGCTTGTTGAGGAGAGGTCGCCTGATTAGCAATTTCAGCAGGATCAAGCGGTTTGTTTAACTCTTGCTGAACGAGGTGACGAACGTGCTCATCTGCGCCCATATCCGCGAGAGCTTGTTCAATGCGAGCCATTTCCTCTTCATCAACGTGACCATCAGCTTTTGCAGCTCCAATCATTGCTTTTAAAATTAAGACACTGTGTTTACTGTCATCGGGGTCAAAGGTTTCTTGAACACCTTGACCGGATTGCTTGGCTTGCCAGTCGTTATACACTTTGTAGGCCAAGGCTCCAAGCGCAGCTGCGCCACCGACTTTTAATGCGCTTGACCCTATTTTTTTAGTCATTTTTTTACTTTTCTTTGAGCCCATCAGCATACCGATGAGGCCTCCGCCTACAGCACCTGCTCCTAGCGTTTTTAGGCTACTTGAATTTGATGAGGATTTGATGTTGTTGGTTTGTTTGCCCAATGCATCTGCACCTTGCTTAAGTAAGTCTGATTTGAGTGCTTGGTTTAGAAGACTTTTTAAATCCATAACTGACCTCCTTTAGATGATGAAATCAGTTTAATAGCAAGAAGCTGAACCAAAGATTAACAAAGTGAATAGTTCGAAAAAGGTGGAGGGGGGCGTTGAGCTGTAATAAAAAGGGCTGACCGAAGCCAACCCTTTTTAACTATTTGAAACTACTTCAAATGCGAACTCGTCTAGTGCTTACTTTAGTTGAGCTTTTACGTGCTCAACAATGTCAGTCATTGCGACTGCTGTTTTCTCACCAGTAGCACGGTTCTTGTATTCGAAGTTGCCTTCTTTCATTGAGCGGTCACCGATAATAATGGTATGCGGTACACCAATAAGCTCCATGTCAGAGAACATTACGCCTGGACGTTCTTTACGGTCGTCAAATAGCACTTCGATGCCCATTGCTGTTAGCTCAGCGTACAATTTCTCAGCGGCTTCTTTCACTTCTTCTGACTTGTGCATGTTCATTGGAACGATCGCTACCTGGAATGGTGCGATTGCATCTGGCCAGATGATGCCGTATTTGTCGTGGTTTTGTTCAATAGCAGCCGCTACTACGCGAGTGATACCGATACCGTAACAACCCATTTCTAGGATGACGTTCTTACCATCAGGACCCAGTACACCACAGTTCATCGCTGCGGAGTAAGCGTTACCTAGTTGGAAGATATGGCCAACTTCGATACCACGCTTAAGCTGGATAATGCCCTTGCCACATGGGCTTGGGTCACCTTCCACAACGTTACGTAGGTCTTCAACTTGGCCAAGCTCTACATCACGACCCCAGTTAATACCGAAGTAGTGTTTGCCATCGATGTTCGCGCCCGCACCGAAGTCGCTCATTACCGCAACGCTGCGGTCAACAATGAACGGCAGTTTAAGGCCAACAGGGCCAAGTGAACCTGGGCCTGCACCGATAAGCGCACGAATTTCTTCTTCAGATGCCATTTCCAGTGGAGCTGCAACCTGAGGAAGGTTTTCTGCTTTCACTTCGTTCAGTTCATGATCACCACGAATAATAAGCGCGATGATTGGCGCATCAACTTCGTCAGATGCTTTCACAAACAGTGTTTTCACTGTTTTTTCAATTGGTAGTTCGAACTGCTCAACCAATTCAGCGATTGTTTTCGCGTTTGGCGTATCAACCAACGTCATTTCTTGTGTTGGTGCCGCAGCCTCAGAGGCTGGAGCTAGTGCTTCTGCTTTTTCAATGTTTGCCGCGTAATCTGACTCGCTAGAAAATGCGATGATATCTTCGCCGCTTTCAGCCAGTACGTGGAACTCTTGAGAGCCGCTACCACCGATAGCACCGCTATCTGCAAGTACAGGACGGTAATCCAGACCCATGCGATCGAATGCTTTACAGTAAGCATCATGCATTGCGTCGTATGACTTTTGTAGTCCGTCTTTATCAATGTCAAAGCTGTATGCATCCATCATTGAGAATTCACGTGAACGCATTACGCCAAAACGTGGGCGTCGTTCGTCACGAAATTTAGTTTGGATTTGGTACAGGTTTAGCGGAAGCTGTTTGTAAGAGCTCACTTCATTGCGAACAAGGCTAGTGATCACTTCTTCAGCGGTTGGGCTAAGTACAAACGGACGAACATGACGGTCAGTAAAGCGAAGTAGCTCAGGGCCCATCTTTTCGCTGCGGCCTGTCTCTTCCCATAGTTCAAACGGCTGAACAACGGGCATCAAAGTTTCGACTGCGCCTGCATTGTCGATTTCTTGACGAACGATGTTTTCGACTTTACGCAGTACACGTAGACCAGTAGGTAGCCAGGTGTATAAACCTGAAGCCAGCTTACGGATCATACCTGCACGTAGCATGAGCTGGTGGCTCACTACTTCTGCGTCGTTTGGAGTCTCCTTCAGAGTAGAAAGAAGATAATTACTGGTACGCATTAAATTTATCCGTTTATTTAAGTTAGATACCCAAGCTTGAATAAGCAGGAGTATGGGAGTTCCCGAAAGGGAAATTTGTTAGCCGTCTATAATATCAGCCAATTGCGTTTGTCAAAAGCTTTCAATAGCGGTAACCGTTATTAAGTTGCTTGTTGCTGTGAACTTTACGTTCAAGTCGAACAAATTTACCGCATATTCTTTGTCGTCCGGCTTGTTTTTCTTATATGCAGGGCGAGGATCTTGTGCCAGAACTTGTTCAATGACTGATCTTACATAGTCAGTATCGGATCGATTTTCTATCGTTGCTAATGCTTGAGCAGAAAAGGTGACTTGTGACTTTTCTGGCTCTTGGTCTGCGTATCCGCCTTGTGCTTCCGAAATAGAATCCGAATAGGGGATATAAGGCTTAATATCCACAATCGGTGTCCCATCCACGAGATCTACACTGCCTAAATCAAGATAGATTTGATCGCCTTGCTTAGTGACTCCTTTCACTTCAACGGCTGACATTCCGATTCCGTTTGGACGGAAAGTCGAGCGCGAGGCAAAGACACCAATTCGTTCATTGCCGCCTAATCGTGGCGGACGTACAGTTGGTTTCCAACCAGCTTCCAGATTCTGATCAAATAGAAACAACAACCAAACGTGAGAGAACTGTTCTAGCCCACGCACTGCTTCAGGGCTATTTGCTGCACCTAACAGTTTTACGCGTGCTTTAGCCTCTGGTACTAAGCGTGGTTGGCGCGGAACTGCAAACTTTTCTTTGTACGGTGTCTCAATGACGCCGATGGGGTCGATGGAATACATGGTGGACATCTTTAAGAATTCATTGAGATGAAAAGTATCACAAATTTCTCTTGCTTTTCTTGTTGATAATGATTATTAATTAAAATGTTATAACATAACAATTTAATTGAAAGGAAAAGTATTATGAAACCAGGAATCCACCCTGAATATCGTCCTGTGGTGTTCCACGACACGAGTGTAGATAAGTACTTTGTCGTTGGTTCTACGTTGAAAACGGAGAGAACCATCGAATGGAAAGATGGCAAAACTTACCCTTACTTTACGTTAGATGTGTCGTCAGCTTCTCACCCGTACTACACCGGTAAACAGCGCGTTGTACAAACCGAAGGTCGCATTGCGAACTTCAACCGTCGTTTTGGTCAATTTAAGAGCGAAAAGGAATAAATCATGAAGGTAGTAAAATCATTAAAAAGTGCAAAAAGTCGTCATCCGGATTGCCAGATTGTAAAACGGAGAGGGCGTCTTTATGTCATTTGTAAAACGAACCCGAGATTCAAAGCTGTGCAAAAGTAATCAGCCTGCATATATCTAGCTTATGGTTTTGTTTAATTGATAATGTTGAGTTAATTATCTTACATGGATGAAATATCTACATTTTTATTCAATGTTGGTTATAAATGCCTCTGTTCGTCACAGTTTGTAACATTTAGGGCTTTTATTTGACCTTCTACTCAAGTACCCTTCGCACGCTTTTTGACATTTTTGTCACATTTGCATAGGAATAAAAACAAGGAGGGAACAGATGAGTTCATCTGATTCAATTAAACAAAACTCGCCTAAGAAGCCGCTGTTTACGCGCTTTTTGGATACTGTCGAATATTTGGGGAACTTATTACCCCACCCGATCACACTATTTGCCATTTTCTGTTTAGCCATTCTGGTGATGTCGGGTATTGCAGGATACTTCGAAGTTTCCGTAGTTGATCCTCGTCCTGAGGGTGCAAAAGGTCGTGCCGCGGATGGCATGATTCATGTCGTTAGCTTGCTTAACGCTGATGGCCTTGAACTAATCGTTACCAATCTAGTGAAAAACTTTGTCGGCTTTGCACCTTTGGGTACGGTATTGGTTGCGATGTTGGGTGTTGCTATTGCTGAATACTCAGGCTTGCTATCTGCAGCAATGCGTGGCTTAGTCATGGGTGCATCTCAACGCATGGTAACAGTGACGGTCGTTTTCGCGGGTATCATTTCAAATACGGCATCAGAGCTTGGCTATGTGGTACTTATTCCACTGGCTGCAATGCTGTTCCATTCTTTAGGTCGTCACCCACTTGCCGGTCTTGCTGCGGCGTTCGCTGGTGTATCTGGTGGTTACTCAGCAAACCTACTTATTGGTACGGTTGACCCGCTGTTGTCAGGCATTACTGAAACGGCGGCGCAAATGATCGACCCAACTTACACTGTTGGTCCAGAAGTTAACTGGTACTTCATGTTTGTGTCGACATTCTTCATTGCAATCACAGGTGCGTTTGTTACTGAAAAAATTGTTGAGCCAAAGCTTGGCAAATACAGTGAAGAAGAAGCCTCAGAAGATTTGTCGAACGACAAAATGGGTGGCTTAACAGACATTGAGAAGAAAGGCCTAAAACTAGCAGGTGTTGCTGTACTGGTTGTTTCAGCGCTGCTTGCTTGGACGGTTGTTCCAGAAGACGGCATCCTACGTTCTGATGCAGGTACAATTGCAGGTTCACCATTCCTGAAAAGTATCGTGGCATTCATCTTTGTGTTCTTTGCTATTCCAGGCTTTGTGTTTGGTAAAGTTGTGGGCACGATGAAGACGGATCGCGATGTAATTGATGCAATGGCGAAATCTATGTCTTCTATGGGCATGTACATTGTATTAGTTTTCTTTGCGGCTCAGTTCGTTGCTTTCTTTAAATGGACTAACTTCGGTCAGGTATTCGCGGTTGCTGGCGCTAGCTTCCTGCAAGAAATTGGCTTAACTGGCCCAATGTTGTTCTTTGCCTTCATCCTGATGTGTGGCTTTATCAACCTAATGATTGGTTCGGCATCGGCACAGTGGGCAGTAACGGCTCCGATTTTTGTTCCTATGTTGATGCTTGTTGGTTATGCACCGGAAACGATTCAGGCTGCTTACCGAATTGGTGACTCGACGACAAACATCATTACTCCAATGATGAGCTACTTTGGTTTGATTCTTGCCGTAGCGACTCGTTACATGAAGAACTTAGGTATCGGTACGCTGATCGCGACCATGCTACCTTACTCAATCTGCTTCATTGTAGGTTGGAGTGTGCTGTTCTACCTATGGGTATTCGTATTTGGTTTACCAGTAGGCCCTGGCGCAGCAACATACTACACACCGTAGAAAACGGTTACCTCACACAGCTCCATCATAAAAAGCCTGCGAACGTCGCAGGCTTTTTTATCGATTGAGACTGTGTACGCAGGCTTACCTGATTATAGATGTCGGTTTATAGCTGAAAACGCATCAACAAAGGGCGATAAAAGTGCTGAGTGAGCCAGCACAAGCTTTTCCAAATTATGCGTTTGTACCAAGGTAAGTGCGCAATATAAACATAGCTAAATTCAATTTCTGGCCGGGCTTTTCTGTTGCGTTTAAAAGCCGGAGCGCCTGAGCTCATATTAAAGCGACGCTGGTATATCATTGCATGGCGGATGGTATAGGCCGATATTCGACGATACAATGCGAGGCGTTGTGGCTTATTGGTATCGTAGCCAAAAATTGGGCAAGTCATATCATTATCAATTTCTACAATGCCTAACGTAGCCAGCATCTCTTCTTGATAAAACAGTCCCACTAAATGTACTAATTTGTTCTGGCTCACCTGTTTTAAATATTGGGTTGAAAACTGGATGTTATTGAGGCTGTATTTATCAAGGTAAAGCATGTCATATAACTCTTTGGCACGCTGAAACTCTTCATCAGTGGTCAGTGGCCTAAACTGCCAATCTTTATCATTAAGCAGTTTGAAGTCTTTCGTTAAATCTCGGTTGAAGCTGAACGCTTGCCAATCATCAAGTAAATACACTTGTCGTGTTACCAAGCTTTGCCATTTTGGCTGCTTCAATCGCTGAATTAAGTGTGAATGCTGACGCTGGTTGAGGGAGCGAAGCACCAAGGGAAAGGTGGGGTATTGATCGAGTGCGACGCGACGCAGTTCATCGAGATTTAAGGCTGCCCATTGTTCGCTATACATATTGGTGGACAAGCACTGATTGTTGAGCGTTTGGACTTGATCCAATCCAGCCAATGATAAGATTGGTTTAGTCATATTAATAAGTAACTTACATACCCATCGAACAGCCATATTTTTGACTTTGTGAAGCTCTTCTTCGGCGTAGCCACTAAGCAGTGTCATAGGGGAGACTGCATAACAGTTGTTTGGTATTTTTGGTGTTACGGAGTAAGGAATGGCAACATCATCGATATAGTAGCAACCAAAGCTTGCTGTGCATTCATCAATAGGATTTGACTGCATAAGAGTGATAAAGGTTTGATGCCATTCTTGAGAGGAAAGTGTCATGAGTTCAATGCCTCTCCATTCCACTCAATATCAACGGTAGAAGCGTCGCTCCACTTCGTCTTGTTCTGCCTAGCTAACCGGAGTAATTCAAACACACTCTGGATTTGGCTCCCTACCGGCAAGTTATGCTGTTGCATTACATTCACTCCAGACCACCAATCTTGCCAAGTTCGAGCCTTAAATAGGGATAATCCACCTTCCGCGATGAGTGTTATTGGACCTAAATGATGCAATCGCTGCTTGGAAGGACTGGTAAACTCCATATTAGGAAGCAGTTGGTTGCATCGAGACGAGAGTAGGTGCAAACCACTGGTGGCTCTTGGGTTACATTCAATCACGTAGAGTTCATCTTGTGATTTGATGAAGTCAAACGACACTTGCCCATGATAAGTATGACGTTTACCAAAAGCTGCGATAAATGTATCTAGTCGTTTGCATGAGATCGGCTGAAAAGCACTGGCGGCCGAGCCGTTTACACAGTATTTCGGCACATAAGCTTGGTGTGCCTTAAGGTCACCATGTTCAAAAATGGCATAGTTACACACCGGAGTCCCATGGATTTTTTGTTGCTGAACCCAAGGGTAAAGGGGCGATATCGTGGCGGCAGAAATAGACTGAGTCGTCACATCTCTTATGACTTGCCCGCCAAACCGAGAGTAAACGGGCTTTAGAACGGTTCTCTTATTAATTTCAATCTCACTTTTATCAGCGACCAAACGAGTTTTGGGAAGTGTAATTTCTGGCAAATCTTGAAGCTGTTCAAAGACGGTCAACTTGTTGTGCAGGGCATTGAGTAGTCCTACATTGGGCAGAAAAAAATCTACTTCTGGGCATTGTTTGGCAACATGAGCCAAGTAATACACTTCTTCACAAGTGGGTATCACCATATCAATACGCATCTGAGTAATGATTTTTAGGATCTGCTGTTGATAGGTGGGAAACGCAAATCGAGGCGAAGCGGTGGGTATATAAGACTCAATGCCTCGCAAAAACGATCCTAGAGGTTTTTTTAGCGAATCGGTGAGAATTACGTCATGTCCATGATGCATACACATAGTTGCCCACTCTAGTGCAACTGGTGCTCGGGCTCCGGTGATTAAGACCCGCATATGTTCACCACACGTCGTTGTTTATTCATTGGCGTCCAAATAGGCGCAGGGCGGTAACTAAATCTGACAGGATCAAGCCGCAATTGGTCAAACAACTTTATCAAGGCTTGATGTATAACCCGATGGTGGTGAACATCCGCTTCAATTTGAATGGCTTGTGACCCTGTTTGGGTGATTCGGTAATCCACGCGACTTTGGGCGGATAGTGTTATAGCGCGGTAGATGAGATCTGGTAACACCGTCACTGGGACCTGGTTTGCGTTTAGCGTGAGGCGATCACCACATCGTCCGGCAATCGCGCCAAGAGGTTCAAATACGCCATTATCCTGTTTATTCTCAATAATATCGTCGAGCTGATAACGAATAATTGGCTGAGTTTTACGACGAAAATCGGTAATGATTGGGCTGTAATGAGTACGTTCGGTATTCAGCCAATGTTTTTCGATGTAAACAACATCTTGATTCCAGCGCATTTGTCCATGCTGATCCGTACATGCAAGAAAACCTTCGGTACATTGATAGACTTCATGGAGTTCGCTGTCGAACCGTTGAGAAATAAAGTGACGGTCACTCTCAGTTAGGACTTCTGCACCAGAAATGATCCGCTGTGGTTGAATTTCGGGTTGACCAAATTGACCGCTGAACTGGGCACAGAGCTGAAGAGCTTGCGCACTACCAACCAAAAGCGTGGGTTGGAACTCATCTAGCTCTTTTATCCATTCTTGGTAAGGTTTGGTTAAATCGGCATAAGAGAATGTAACAGGCCCTTTCGCGACGGATTTATACAGTGGGCTGTTGGCCCGCAAGGCTAGTGTAATTCGGTGCTTTTGCCATAGGTTGGGCAAAAGGCGAGCCAATATATTGCCGGCCCACAGTTGTGTTTCCTGCTTGTCAGCAAGAAACAGCCCGCGCATGCCTGATGTGCCCGAAGAAAGCCCAACAGTAACATCGCCAACTTTCGAAGCGGCAAAGTTGCGTGACTGCTCTGCTTTGAGTGCCTGCTGCATTAACTGTTCAGCATCTAAGCCCTTCGTATTCAACTCTGAAAGGTTCTCCATCATGGTTTGCTTATTCATGATAGGGAAATCACTGAGTGGTGCACCTTGAAGTGAGCGGTAATACGGTGAATGGCGGCATACCCAATCCAAGTGTTGCGTTAAGTGTTGTTGCTGCCATGTTTCGACTTGTTCCCTTGAGCCGAAGGGGCGGTAGCGGGTTCGCCAGAATTCTGAGATAAGCGTTCTCACTTCATCCATCCTTCTTTGATTAGCTGCTGGATAGTTTCCTGACAATGTGAAGGCACGAAGCGAACAAAGTGGTGGGTTTGTTGGTAGCAACTTCTCAACTCGGAGAGGGTGTTTTTATAGGCTTTTGTATCATCGCAAAGCATGTTCGCCAGCCAATGTTGATCGATATTTTCACTCAAGCTCTCGATTAACCAGCATGCATCGGCGAGTAAGAACAGCCAACCTTGGTCTCTTTTAACCAGCAAGCCCACTTGGCCAGCTGCATGGCCTGGCAAGCTAACCATATAAATAAATCCATCGTCGAACATGTCTTTACAGAGCAAATTAACACCTTGGCACTGAGGAAGAATTTGGCTGATTGATACAGAAAAGTCACTATGAATGAATAAGTTAGATTCAAGTTGTGGAGGAAGTAGAGCTTTTAGGTATCCTTTTCTTACGCCTCCAATTCGACCACTTTTAGTAATTGCATCCACCCCTTTTTGTTGGCAATGCAATTGAGAGTGGGAAAACTCAGACACGGCAGCAATGTGATCAGCATGGAAGTGGGAAAGTACTAAGTGTTCAATATCATGAGGTTTGAGACTTTCTTTTGCTAACTGCGCAACAATTCCGTGTTCTTTTTTATAGCGACAAGGTGTTGTCCAAGCATAAAAACGTTCAGGGAAGGGGCGAGTCGCGCTAAAAAAATGCTCGTGATATCCCGTGTCAAACAGGATGTTGCCTTGTGTTGGGTGCTGAATTAACGCAACGGCTGCCGGAAATGCTCTAGGCTTGATACCAGAACCTGGTTTGACAACAAAGCCTGGGTGTACGCAGTGTCCAGCCTCAAAGATTTTTATTTTTAGACCAGTTTGCATACTGCTGTATTCCTTCTTGAATTGAAAAAAGCGGTTGGTAATTCAGTGTTTGTTTCGCCTTGCTGATATCCAGAGTTTGATGATAGTTAAACAATCCTGCGCTGTATGAGGTGAGCCTTGGTTCTGGCTGATGTGGTAAGTGCCTTCGTATTTGCTCACTGAGCTTTAATAATGGTGATACAACGCCGTATGGTAATGATTGTAACGTTACTTTTAGGTTTAACCCCTCACATAAAGCTTGCAGAACAGTCTCAATTGGCATTGGTTCGTTGTTGGAAATGTTGAACACATCACCATGCTGAAGTTGGCCTGCCTGAGTGCAAGCGAGCATCGCTGCATGGGCAACGTTGTCTACATAGGTCAGATCAACCACAGGATTTCTACCCGATGGCAGAAGCAGAGTGTTGTTTTTTATCGCCTTAAGCACTCTTGGGATAATCGCGCGATCATTGGGTCCAAAAATGCCACGCGGTCTTAAAATGATCGCTTTGCTTTGGCCTTTTACGGCTTCAATTTCCGATAGGTATTTTGTGTGTGCGTAATCATTACACCAGTATGAAGCTATGGCGTCGGTTTCTCGAATATTCCAACGGTCTTGATGGTCAAAGTAGACGCTGGTGGAGGAAATATGGATAAAACGCGAGATTTGATAGGTATTAGCCGCATTGACGAGGTTTTTGGTGGCATCTACATTGGCTTGATAAAACGCCTGCCACTTTCCCCATGGGCTTGAGAGAGCGGCACAATGGATGATTGCATCCATACCTTGGCATACCGCATGAACTGCTGAGTGGTCTCTTAAATCGACTATATGTGGGATAATATCGAATTGCTCGGCGAGTTGTTTAGCGATGACTGTATTTCGTGCTGTAAAGTGCAGTTCATGCTGCTGGTGAAACATTCTCAGAATTGCGCTACCCAACATCCCGCTGCCACCAGTGACCAATATCTTCATAGTTTTAGCACTCCCATCCCTAGTGACAACCCTGCGGCGGTACCAGCTAATAACACATGTTTTCCTGCGGCTTCTGGCTGATTACGCAGCCAGTGTAAGTTAATTGGGAGTGAGGCGGCGACTTGGTTTCCCAAAGTCGAAAAGTGATTAACGGTTTTCTCTGTTGGTAGCCCGGTGAGTGAAGGCAGTTTTTTTAATCCATGCGCGCTGGCTTGATGAGGAAGAAAATAATCAATATCGCCGAGTGTTACCGGAGAGGCGTCAAACCCTTTTTTTAGAAACGCTGGTAAGGCTTTACGCACATGTTTAAAGAGTGCTTTGCCCTCCATCTCAAACTGGCAACTTTTTAAATAGGCTTGATGCTCGGAGGTATGCGGATTGATATGACTACCTCCGCCCTTAATTTGACAAAATGAATACCCGGTATGATGCGTTTCAAAGTGACTGGTGAGCAATCCATCATCGTTGTGTTCTTCGAGCAAAAATGCGGCGGCACCGTCCGCGAATAAGGTTGCAACTTCTGGTTTGAGCGTAAAATTTCGATTCAGTGTGATGCCAGTGGCGAGTTCGCTGGTGACAATAAGAATCCGACGGTACCGTTTTGCTAAGAATAGACTCTGAGCAAGATCAAGCGCAGAGAGAAAGGATAAACAGGTGCTGTTCAAATCAAAGCTTTCTAGCCATGTTGGAGCGTCTAACGCGGCGAGAACCGCTGAAGCGTCGTAGGGTAGAGACTGGTGGTGTGTACCGCTAGCGTAGATAAGGAGATCAACGGAGCTTAAGGTATGTGTGTTTCCTAAACACTGCTCTATTGCCTGCACCGCCATGTAAATAGCGGTCTCTTTTGTATTGGCTACATGACGATATTCAACGTCGAATTTATTTCGGCAGGTCCCTGGCGCTAATTTTAGGAAGTGATCCATCTCTCGATCAGACCATTGATTCGTTGGCAGGTAGCTTCCACTGGAAACGATGTTAAAGCCCATTATTCTCTATACACTTATTAAAAACGTCGTTCAAAATAAACCACGTTGCATATTGAAGCTATGGTGAGCGAGATGAAAAATAAACAGAACAAAACAAATGGGAGTAAGAGCACGCTTTGGGTGCAATGCTGAGAATGAATTTTCAGGAATGAGCCAGGCTTTTATTTGCTGGCTCAATATGAATAGAGTGAGGGTTACTTCTTAAATTTCGCCAAAATACGATCCAAATGGTTTGCAAATTCGCGTCGATCGGTTTGAGAAAGCGCGGCGGGCCCACCTGTCTGAATTCCGCTTGAACGCATGGTTTCCATAAAGTCGCGGATATTTAGGCGAGCTTTGATGGTGTCTTTTGTATAGAGCTCGCCACGAGAACTGAGGGCTTGAGCGCCTTTAGAGATAACCTCATCTGCAAGCGGAATATCTGACGTGATCACCAAATCGTTGGCTTCTACACGCTTGACGATTTCGTTGTCTGCGATGTCAAATCCCGCAGGGACTTGTAGCGAGTGGATGTTGTCTCTTTTCGGCACAGGGACAACGTGGTTAGCGACAAACGTACATTCAATCCCCGTACGCTCGGCGGCACGCACAATGGTTTCGCGAATAACTTTCGGACACGCGTCTGCATCTACCCATAACTTCATGATGATTTCTCACTGAGTTTCGCTTCTAACTCTTCAATACGAATGGCTAGCATTTTTACGGTGTGTTCTAGGGCTTCAAGACGATCATTATCGGTGTGGTGTTGTGCTGCGATTTCAACCTTGGGTACGCGTTGAGCACTCTTCCAACTTTTTATTGCGGTGATTAACGCTGGCATTGGAACTGGCGTTTTCAATCGTGCTTTCACTAACGCTACGGTTGGCTCTTTTCCTTGTTGTTGCAACTGTTCCATTGCCGCTTCTAATTCTTTAGTAACGTCTTGAGTTAACATTTTTAATCCTTAACAACGATATATCTATCATCATACGTTGAGTGCGCTAATTTGGCGAATGGCATTTTGGAGAGTGTAGTGTGAGAGATCTCTTACATAGGTTGTGAGAGAAAACGATTTCGTAAGCGGAAAAAGAGAAGCTGAAGAGCTTAAGTTTCTGATAAATAATGATTTAACAACTTGTTAACCAATGTGAGAGCCAAATATTTATCTTAGATAGATTGTCTATTTTTGGAAAAGGCGTAAATTGAGAGTTGTCAGCAGGAAGCAGACATGGAACAGGAAAGCACCAAGGATTTGGTTATCGTCAGGAAGACGATTTGGTTGGTCAGGATGATTAATCAAGCATGGAGCGTAGGACATTGTAAGGATACGATCATCAATAGGATGTTGATGACTAAGGATAGACAATGGACCCCTCTAGGATTGAGGTTATGGACAGCATCAGGAAGATGCAAGGGACACCGCTCAAGGAACAAGTGACGTGTGCTAACGAGGAATGTTAGCAGTCAGGATGATAAGGACACCGCTAGGACGGCGACGTAAGGAATAAGCTGACGGAATCAGCCACTATTATGGATGATGCATGGAGCACTTTTAGTAGCCGGACTGCTGCGAGTAAGACCATGACCCCGATACTTATGTGTCGGGGTCTTTCTTATATAAAAACGATATCCAGTGTTCTCATTGAATTAAGCATCTCGATGTTATTTGGGGATATCAATATCACAAAATATATAAATTCCTAATAACACTTAATAAAAAACAACTCAGATCAATATCCTTTCCAACCAGTTGGTTTAACTTTCGGCTTCTCTACAAGGTGTTATGCCCGCAATCATTGAGCATGTTCAGCTCATCGAGTTTGTGATCTGCGGATAGATTAAGTTTGTTGTAATCAAGGAACAGATGTGGCCATAGTAACCAGAAGAATGCTTCTTCTACCCTACAATGAGTCGTTGCAACTAGAATTCGTCATGCTGAATTGCTGTGCGAAAAACCGTGCTGAATTGAATGGTCCGTATACAGTTGCGTCTGCCAAACAGATGTTTGAGAAAATACTGGATGATGAGAACATTTATAGTATGGCAGTGCTAGAGAGCACCAGTCGTGACTATATGGGGCACGTGTTCATTGCTAATCTCGATTCCGAACCTGAATTAGGTTTTATTTTTGATAAATCATATTGGGGTAAAGGGTTAGCAACAGAAGCACTAAAAGCATTTTTCCCCAAAGCGTGCCGTGAGTTGGGCTTGAATAAGGTGAAAGCTAACGTGAATAGCAATCATCAAGCTTCTATGGCGGTACTGAAAAAGCTGGGATTTGTTGAAACAAAAGAAAGTAAGGATATATATGGTCCTTACTTTGAAATGGAATTTACAAGCGATGCGGTGGTAGGTGAAAGTTCTGCGGCCTGAAACCGACCATGGTTAACTCTCCTTGGTAGCAATCGTCACCAAGAGATGAAAACTCAAATTGATACACCGTATGCCAACGCCAGACTCCGTCTGGCGTTTTTAGTTTATGGGCACCAAAGGCGATGCTGATTAATTGGAGATCCAATTGCTCACATTTACGCGTGATGGCCGCTTTTGCGAGTTCGGCTTGGCGACGCTGTTGCCAAAACAGGTAACAGAAAAAGCAGAGCCCTAAAATTGCTAAAAGATCACCAATCATTCCTGAACCTTTCTTAGCTTTTTGTTGTTTGTTGTAAGCTTACTAGCGCATTTGCTAGTTCCTCTGATGGGTTTGAATGCAGTAAAGGCAATAACACCATTCTTAACTCTGGCAGCATCACTAAATCGGCAAATAACTGATTAAATAGGGCTTGATTACCGGTTTGAGCTAAACGCAGCAAAAACTGTTCTGCTACCTTTTCATTGGCGAGTAAGTGCCAAGCGCGACCCGCCACACCAATCAATACCTCCTGATGGCTTAAACGAGGGCTATGCAATATCGCATCTAATACTGGAGAGGCGACTTCTGGTGGTGCACCAGCAAGGGCTCGGATAAGTGCTGAAAGTAGGAAGAGATCAGGTTCGCTACTTGCGATTTCTTGCTGTGCCTTTTCCGCGATACGTTCTGCTAAACGCTCTTGAAGCTCTACGTGCTCAAGCGCACCTAATAGGGCATAAAGTGGCTCATTTGGTAGGTGGTTCAACGCTTTGCGTATCATTACCCCGTTTTGCTCTTTGTCCAGGCGAGCGGCTATGTCTGTGATACCTTGCAGACCTACAGTTTGCCAATTATCCCAGCCTAAACCTCCAGAGAAGTAATGCTGGGTATGCTCGTAATATTGGCTGGTAGGAAGATTGAGGTTTGCGCGGACCTGGCTATGAAACACGGCCATTTTATCTTCGGAAGGTTTGAAAGTGTATGGGTTGTTAGACAGCTTTTGCTGTTGCTCTTCAGTGATATCATCATTGAGGCGTGTTCCCATAGCCTCCACTACGTATTTAATGAAATTGCCGATATCCGCTTGCTTTAACAAACCGCGCTCGTCCAATTCAAACTTTAGAAACCAAATCCAAGGTTGCTTTTGTTCATTCCAGTACGCGATGGCAAGGTGTGCTTTACGTTGCATTGGAAATGGGTAAGGTGCTTGACCTTTTTCTACATCGATAAACTCTTTCTTAGCGATGGTTTTGATACGGCGACCAAGATCGAAGATTTGATAATCACAGTGGCTGTTGTTCAACAGTTGAGTGAGGGTTTGAATGTTTTCCATTAAATACGACGTCCTAACGTTCTTTTCACAAGAAATGGTATCATTCTCGGCTAATTCAAGGTTCGAGATAGAATTAATGGTAACAAATACTCAATTGGTCGACTTACTTCACCAACTTGAAGCGCAGCTTAGAGAGCATAAATTGTGGCAATACACTATGCCTTCAGAGCAAGCCTTACAAAGTACGGAGCCATTTGCGATTGATACATTGCACCCTCATGAGTGGTTGCAGTGGATCTTTATAGCCAGAATGCACGCACTAGTGAAAAATAACCAACCACTGCCAAGAGGGTTTTCTCTCGAGCCCTATTTTTCGGAAGCGTGGAAGCAGGAACCGCAGTTCGCCGAGCTGCTCGTTACAATCCGAACCATTGACGAACTGTGTAAGTAAACGAATGCTAGAACAAGAACTAACGCGATCTTCAGAACCAGTTGAGCTGGAGATCGTTTATCAGGATGAATATTTTGTAGCGGTCAATAAGCCTGCAGGCATGTTAGTGCATCGCAGTTGGTTAGATAAACACGAAACTCAGTTTGTCATGCAAACTTTGCGCGACCAAATTGGTCAGCATGTGTTCCCATTGCATCGTCTGGATCGTCCAACATCTGGTGTGCTTGTGTTTGCGTTGTCGAGTGAAGTCGCATCACAAGTCATGCCGATGTTTGCTGAACATAAAATGGAAAAGACATACCACGCAATAGTACGCGGTTGGATTGAGGAAGAGGGCGTATTGGATTACGAGCTCAAAGTCGAGTTAGACAAGATTGCTGATAAGTTCGCTTCACAAGAAAAAGAAGCGCAAGAAGCGGTGACGGAATATAAGCCGCTGGCTAAAGTGGAGGTTCCCTATTCGACGGGTAAATTTCCTACAACGCGTTATTGCTTAGTTGAGATGAAACCTAAAACGGGGCGTAAGCACCAACTTCGTCGTCATATGGCACATCTACGCCATCCGATCGTGGGTGATACAACGCACGGGGATGGAAAGCACAACAAGCTGTATCGCACAGAGTTTGAATCTCATCGTCTGCTACTGCATGCTTCAGAGTTACGGTTCGTCCATCCATTTACCGATCAAGAGATTGTCATGACGGCCAATCTTGATGAAACTTGGCAGCAATTGTTCACTCGATTTGAGTGGGATGAATCGATGATTAACCGATAATCGGTGCAGTTAGATCTAGATAATGATTGGGTACAAATAAAAAGGGTTAGCATCAATGCTAACCCTTTTTTAAAATTTAAGACTTAACGTTTACTTTAGTTTTTCAAGATCCGCTTCGATCTCTGCGATCTTACTCGAAACGACTTTTTCTAAATGACGAAGGTCTGAAAGAATTTTCTCTTTTACATCAACCTCAGGTTGTTTCGTTGGCTTAGTGATTTTATTCAGTTCATCAATGACTAATGTGAGGTTACGGTTGATTTCCGTTACTTCTTTATATTTGTGACTGCCACTATCAACAAGAACATTTTTGATTTGGCGTGGGTATTTGAATTTAACGCTTTTAGCGAATAGTTCGCCTTTTTGCTTGTGGAAATAGATCTTGAGTACGTCTTTGTGTGCTTCTTGGCGTAGGGAATAACGTTCAATCTGCTTAGGGTCGTGAATACCCAAACCAGTGAGGTGGGGATACATAGGCTACCTCTATTACATCGAATTGATATTGATATAACTGTAGCAGCCTATGTATGAGCTAGATAGCTGATATTTAGCCAAAATGCTTAACTTGTGGGCAAGATCGCTCTCGCCCTGAACCGAAAAGATTGGCAGGTTTTATCTAAGCTGCGACCTCATCAGATAACTTTTCGATCAATCTCTCTCTTAGCTCATCTTGCTGTTCTTCACTTAATCTTCCTCCTGCATCACTGGTTAAAATAAACAAGTCTTCTGCTCGCTCACCAATGGTGGTGATTTTGGCACCGTGAAGGTTGATATTTAAATCAGCAAACGTACGGCCTACTTTGGCCAACAGCCCTGGTGTGTCTAGCGCGACAAACTCCATTAAAGTGTGTTTTTTACCTTTGGTTGGTAAGAAGTCGACTTTGGTTTTCACATTAAAGTGCTGAAGTTTGTTCGGAGTACGGCGCGTTTTAATCTTGGTTGGTCGGCCCGCCTCCAGTACATGGGTGAGGTGTTTAATCACCGCCGCGTGACGAGACTCATCGATCGCTTCGCCATGTTGATCGAGTACCATAAAGGTATCAATCACGTGCCCATCTTTGCTGGTCATGATTTGCGCGTCGTGTACATTAAAATTACGCCTATCTAACTCCGCCACGACCGTCGCAAATAAAGCAGGCTGGTCTTTCGTATATACAAACACCTCAGTGCCGCCACGAGTGGCTTTTTTACTGATCAATACCAAAGGCTTAGTCGGATCTTCCATGCGAAGTAAGTGTTCGCAGTGCCACGCGATTTGCGTATGGGTATGACGAAGGAAGTAGTCAGCTTTGAAGCGTTGCCACAATACTTCAATTTCGCGCGCGGCAAACCCCTCTTTGCGCAGCATTGCGGAGGCCATTTGTTGATTGTGGCGAATTCGCTCACGCACATCGACAGGGTTCTCTAGGCCTCTACGTAAAGCACGTTGTGTGGAGTAATACAGCTCCGCAAGTAAAGTTCGTTTCCAAGCATTCCAAAGTTCTGGGTTCGTTGCACAAATATCTGCAACTGTCAGGCATACAAGATAATCGAGAGATTCTTCGTCTCTGACTTTTTTGGCAAATTCGGTAATGACATCAGGATCATAAATGTCTCGGCGCTGTGCGGTGACAGACATTAATAGATGATGTCTTACCAACCAAGCGACAAGTTTGGCTTCGGGCTTCGATAAGCCATGCTCAATGCAGAAGTCGTATGCTTCTCCTTCACCGATAATTGAGTGATCGCCGCCACGACCTTTCCCGATATCGTGGAAAATAGCGGCAATAATCAGCAGCTCTTTCTTTTGCATTCGAGGGTAGACGTCACAGCAAATTGGGTGCTTCGCATGATTTTCTGGGTCACTAAAAGTGTTGATGTGTTTAAGTAAGCGAATACTGTGTTCATCAACTGTGTAGGCATGGAATAAGTCAAACTGCATTTGACCAACAATCTGACTCCATTGCGGTAAATAGGCCGCCATAACCCCTAATCGGTGCATGAGACTGAATGCTTTGTGCAGAGCATTAGGGTGACGACATAACGCCATGAACTTTTCACGCGCAGCAGGAATGGTGTGCAAAAACTTGTTGAGCCGACGGCGAGCGGTGCGCAGTTGACGCAGCGTTGGTGGGCTCACCCCTTCAATAGTTGAGTCGTTAGCAATATGTAAGAACATATCCAGAATAGTTTCTGGGCGAGCTTGGAACAATGCGGGTTTCCGCGCTTCAATTAAAGAACCGCGACGTTGAAAGTCCGTATCGAGAATCTCGGCACTTTCTGTCGCCCCACCATTAATGATCGCTTGGTCAAAGAGTTTGAGTAGCATTTTATTGAGCTCTGCCACACGACGAAGCGTGCGGTAGAACTCTTTCATCATCATTTCTACGCCTCGATTGCCTTCTCCGACGTAGCCTAGATTTTCCGCAACTTGTGCTTGATGAGCAAAGGTCAAGCGGTTGTCATAGCGGCGAAGCTCCATGTGCAGAGCGAAACGTACTCGCCAAAGGAAGTCCTGACATTCAACCAATTCTCGGTATTCTGCGTCAGTTAAAAATCCGTATCGGCTCATTTCCAACAATGAAGTAGCACCAAAGTGACGTCGAGCGACCCAGCTTAATGTATGAATATCGCGCAGCCCGCCAGGGGTTGATTTAATGTCCGGTTCTAAGTTGTAGGTCGTGTCGTGGTAACGTGCATGGCGTTCGCGCTGCTCTTGAATTTTAGCGCGGTAAAACGTCTCACTTGGCCAGAAGGAGTCTGATAACACGACTTTCTTCAGTGCCTGAAAGGTGTCCTCGCTTCCACACAGCAGTCGCGCTTCTTGCAGGTTTGTCGCGACCGTTAGATCGGCTTTACCAATTTCAGCACATTCAGTAACGGTGCGAACAGCGTGTCCGACCTCGAGTTTTAAATCCCACAACAGCGTAATGAATTCGCTGATTTTTGCTTCTAACGCGGTTGGCAGTTTATTGTTCGACAGAATCAAAATATCGATATCGGAGAGCGGATGCAGCTCGCCTCGTCCGTAGCCACCAACGGCAACTAGGGAAATGTTGTAAATATCCTTGAAACCAAAATGTTGCCACAAACGATTGAGAAGCAGATCCATATATTCAGCTCTGGCTAAAACCAAGCTTGTTACCGGATGATGATTGAGAAACTCTTGGTTTTGATTAGAGCTAAACTTCTCTAATTCTTGTTTGAGTTCACCGATATTGATTTGTTCATCGGAAAAGGTAAGAGGGGACTGAAGTGTCATATTTGCCATCCGTGCAAGCTAATCTAATAACAATCTAACAAATTTGCGGCAGATAAAAAATATCCCCGCCGAAGCAGGGATATAGTAAACAACGAGTGGTCGTCAGCTTTACGCGTTTTTCATTAGGCGAGGAATCGTATCGTCGCTACGAAGCGTCAGTACTTCACAACCTTCTTTTGTTACAACAATGGTATGTTCCCATTGCGCAGAGTTCTTGCCGTCGCCCGTGTAAACAGTCCAGTCATCTTGTGCATCAACAGAGCAACCAAATTTACCTGCGTTAATCATCGGCTCAATAGTAAAGCACATGCCTTCTTTTAATACGCGGCGGTCTTTGTTCTTGTAATGAACCACTTGTGGTTCTTCATGGAACTCATCGCCGATACCGTGGCCACAGAAGTCTTTCACAATAGAAAACTTGTTGCGAGGATTGTTCTTGTTATTCTCTTTGATGTACTTCTCGATAGCTGTACCGATGTCACCAACCGTTGAACCTGGCTTAACGGTACGCATACCAACGTACAGTGCTTCTTGAGCTACCATGCACAGACGTTTGTTTGCAGGCGAAACATCACCGACTAGGAACATCTTAGAAGTGTCACCATGGTAACCCTGAGGACGCACGCTCAGATCGGCATTCTCATCATTTGGAACGATTACGGTAATATCAACGTTTAAGATGTCACCATCTTTTAGTACCGCCGGCTTCATTTGGCCGTTGCTACCGATTTCGTCTTTTTCCGCTGGAATACCGTGGCATACGATATGGTTGATTGAAGTACAGATCGACTTAGGGAAACCATGGTAATCAAGCGGAGCAGAGTATGCGCCTTTTTCTAGAGCGTACTCATGACAGATTTTGTTTAACTCTTCTGTCGTCACACCAACTTTGATGTGTGGTTCGATCATTTCTAGAATCTCTGCGGCTAGCTTGCCCGCAATGCGCATGCGTTCTATTTCTTCAGCAGTTTTAATCTTGATTGACATTGGCTTTCTCTACTTATTCCTAAGCACGTAAACGTGCGAATGGCCGCATTCTATCAGACATCGGGGCGTTAACCCAAGTTAGATAGGAATATGCATCATTCTTAATTCGATCATATGTTTAAAGTTTTGCTTATAAATAGGAGAAAGTGGCTCGGTGAAGAAATAATTTTTACTAGCCACAGTGAGCTAAAATATGGTATAAAGCGCGCCGGAATAGAGGACTGTTCTCTTCGTTTAGCAAAGTTAAGCGGCGAAGCAAGCTTCATCCGAATAACCTTTTATCTTTAAATCACACACATTCCGTCACATATTCCGGGGTGCTGAGCAGAAGCTTGGTCGGAGTTATGGGGAATGTGGAGGCCTAACCCCATAGAGGATTTTAAAATGGCAACTGTATCAATGCGCGATATGCTAAAAGCTGGTGTTCACTTCGGTCACCAGACTCGTTACTGGAACCCAAAAATGAAGCCATTCATCTTTGGCGCTCGTAACAAAGTTCATATCATCAACCTAGAAAAAACTGTACCAATGTTCAACGACGCTCTAGCTGAACTAGCTAAAGTTGGCGAGAAGAAAGGTAAGGTTCTATTCGTAGGTACTAAGCGCGCTGCATCTGAAGCTGTTAAAGAAGCTGCAATCGCAAGCAACCAGTTTTACGTAAACAACCGCTGGTTAGGCGGTATGCTTACAAACTACAAAACAGTTCGTCAGTCTATCAAGCGTCTAAAAGAACTAGAGACTCAATCTCAAGACGGTACTTTTGACAAACTAACTAAGAAAGAAGCTCTAATGCGTACTCGCGAAATGGAGAAGCTAGAGAAATCTCTTGGTGGTATCAAAGACATGGGCGGCCTACCAGACGCTCTATTCGTAATCGACGCTGATCACGAACACATTGCAATTAAAGAAGCTAACAACCTAGGTATTCCAGTATACGCTGTGGTAGATACTAACTCTAACCCAGACGGCGTTGACTACGTAATCCCAGGTAACGACGACGCGATCCGCGCTGTACAGCTATACCTGAACGCTGCTGCTTCAGCAGTATCTGAAGGTCGTAACAAAGACGTAGCTGCAGTTGCTGAAAAAGACGGTTTCGTAGAAGCTGAATAATAGCGGCTCTGTGTCACACTTGGTCTATGTGAAACCTTTGTGTAGCATAAACTAAGTTATAGTTAGCAATGGGGGCCGACAATGTTAGGCCCCTGTTTTTTACCTTATTTCGAATCAAACGAGGAAGACAGAATGGCAACTGTAACTGCTGCTCTAGTTAAAGAACTTCGCGAGCGTACTGGCGCTGGCATGATGGAATGTAAGAAAGCGCTTGTAGAAGCAAACGCTGACATCGAACTAGCAATTGAAAACATGCGTAAATCTGGCGCAGCGAAAGCAGCTAAGAAAGCTGGTAACGTTGCAGCTGAAGGCGCAATCATCATCAAAGAAGAAAACGGCGTTGCTGTTCTTCTTGAAGTTAACTGCCAAACTGACTTCGTTGCTAAAGACGGTAACTTCACTGCATTCGCAGAAGAAGTTGCAGCTGCAGCTCTAGCTTCAAAAGCTTCTGTTGAAGAACTACAAGCACAATTCGAAGACGCACGTGTAGCTCTAGTAGCTAAAATCGGTGAAAACATCACTATCCGTCGCGTAGAATACGTTCAAGGCACTGCAATCGCTTCTTACCGTCACGGTGAGAAAATCGGTGTTGTTGTTGCTGGTGAAGGCGACGCAGAAACTCTTAAGCACGTTGCAATGCACGTTGCTGCTTCTAAGCCTGAGTTCGTTAACCCAGAAGACGTACCAGCTGACGTAGTAGAAAAAGAGAAAGCTGTTCAAGTTGAAATCGCAATGAACGAAGGCAAGCCTGCTGAAATCGCTGAGAAGATGGTTGTTGGCCGCATGAAGAAATTCACTGGCGAGATCTCTCTAACAGGTCAAGCTTTCATCATGGAGCCTAAGAAAACTGTAGGCGAAATGCTGAAAGAAAAAGGCGCTTCAGTTTCTACGTTCGTTCGCCTAGAAGTAGGTGAAGGTATCGAGAAGAAAGAAGAAATGAGCTTCGCTGAAGAAGTTGCAGCAGCTCAAAAAGGTTAATCCTTAGAGACTGTATAAAGATTAGACCGTAGCCAAGGCTGCGGTCTTTTTATGAGCAGTGAACGATTAGCCGTGATGAATAGCCATAACTGAAGTTGTGTCTATTCATGACTGTTAATCAACAACTCTCTTTGGAAGGTAAACTCCATGACTACGAACCCTAAACCAGCGTATCAACGTATTCTATTAAAACTGAGTGGTGAAGCTCTTCAAGGTGAAGACGGTTTTGGTATTGATCCTGCGGTCCTTGATCGTATGGCACAAGAAGTTAAAGAACTGGTTGAACTGGGTGTTCAGGTTGGTGTAGTTATCGGTGGCGGTAACTTGTTCCGTGGTGCAGGCCTAGCTGAAGCTGGTATGAACCGCGTAGTTGGTGACCACATGGGTATGCTTGCTACAGTAATGAATGGCCTAGCGATGCGTGATGCTCTTCACCGTGCATACGTAAATGCGCGCGTTATGTCTGCAATCCCTCTAAAAGGCGTATGTGACGACTATAATTGGGCTGATGCGATCCGTGAGCTTCGCCAAGGCCGAGTTGTCATCTTCTCTGCTGGTACTGGTAACCCGTTCTTTACAACGGATTCTGCTGCTTGTTTACGTGGTATCGAAATTGAAGCGGATGTTGTACTAAAAGCGACGAAAGTTGATGGTGTATTTACTGCTGACCCTGTAGCAAACCCAGACGCAGAGCTGTATGATAAGCTATCTTATGCAGAAGTTCTGGATAAAGAGCTGAAAGTTATGGACTTGGCGGCGTTTACGCTAGCTCGTGACCACAAAATGCCAATCCGCGTATTTAATATGAACAAGCCAGGCGCACTACGTCGCGTGGTAATGGGCGAAGCAGAAGGCACGCTCATCAACGAATAAGCTTGGCTTAAGGTGCCACTCCAAAGCGTTAGGGTGGTGCTTGCTTTGCTCAACCGTTTTAGGCTTTCTTCAGGAAAGATGACATTTTTAAGGTGAAACTGTGATTAACGAAATCAAAAAAGACGCGCAAGAGCGCATGGATAAAAGCGTTGAAGCGCTTAAGAACAACCTTTCTAAAATTCGTACAGGTCGTGCACACCCAAGCCTACTATCTGGTATTTCTGTAGAATACTACGGTGCAGCAACACCTCTAAACCAAGTAGCAAACGTTATTGCTGAAGATGCACGTACACTTGCAATCACGGTTTTTGATAAAGAGCTGACGCCGAAAGTAGAAAAAGCGATCATGACGTCTGACCTTGGTCTAAACCCTATGTCAGCTGGCACTATCATCCGCGTTCCACTTCCACCGCTAACGGAAGAACGTCGTAAAGACCTAGTTAAGATCGTCCGTGGTGAAGCTGAAGGTGGTCGTGTTGCTGTTCGTAACATCCGTCGTGACGCAAACAACGATCTTAAAGCGCTTCTAAAAGATAAAGAAATCTCTGAAGATGAAGATCGTAAAGCACAAGACGAAATTCAAAAGCTAACTGACGTTGCAGTTAAGAAGATCGATGAAGTTCTTGCTGCAAAAGAAAAAGAGTTGATGGAAGTTTAATACTCCCACACACATCACTGTTGGAAAACGCTGTGCTCACAGCTCAGCGTTTTTTTATGTTAGTCTATCCAACTGATGGAACTCAATTAACTCCCTATGCAAAATTCTCAAGCCTTCTCTGATTCCCTTCCTAAGCATATTGCCATCATTATGGACGGTAATGGCCGTTGGGCTAAGTCCAAAGGAAAACCTCGCGTATTTGGTCATAAAAAAGGCGTTAGTGCCGTTCGTAAGACCGTGGCTGCTGCTTCAAAACTAGGCATTAGAGCCATGACGCTGTTTGCTTTTAGTAGTGAAAACTGGCGTCGTCCGGAGGAAGAAGTGGGTCTTTTGATGGAACTGTTTATCACGGTCCTGTCTAGTGAAGTAAAAAAACTACACAAAAATAACTTACGGTTGCGCGTGATCGGTGATACCAGTCGATTTAGTGAGCGTCTACAAAAGAAAATTGTAGAAGCAGAAAACCTAACGGCAGATAACACGGGTATGGTGATCAACATTGCAGCCAACTATGGCGGTAAATGGGACATCACAGAAGCTGCTAAAACGTTAGCGCTAAAAGCACGTAACGGTGAAATTCGTGTAGAGGATATCAATGAGCAGCTAATCACTGAGCATTTGACCATGGCAGACCTACCGGAAGTGGATCTTTTAATTCGCACCAGTGGAGAGTGCCGCATCAGCAACTTTATGTTGTGGCAAATGGCTTATGCAGAAATGTACTTTACACCAGAGTACTGGCCAGAATTCGATGAAGACAGTTTGGTAGAAGCTGTGACTTGGTTTATCAACCGAGAACGTCGTTTTGGCTGTACAGGTGAACAAATAAAGGCATTGATGGCAGCTCAATAAGGACTAGTTAGTTTGAAACAGAGAATAATAACAGCACTAATTTTAGCTCCCCTGGTTATTTTAGGCATTTTTAAATTACCGCTAATGGGCTTTATTGCCGCTTTAACTGCAATAACGCTATTAGGTTTTTGGGAGTGGACTCAGTTTACAGGAAGCAACTCTCGCATTGCTGCCCTTGTGCCGGCAATCATTATTACCGGACTTAGTTTTCTATACATCTCGCCTGATGCATATAGCCTCAATCACTTAACGACACCTCATTATGTCGTCTTGGGTATTGGTTTTGTTTGGTGGATTATTGCTAGCTTAATGGCGATTACTTACCCCAAAACGACGAAATCTTGGCAAAGTAATTTTGTTTTACGTCATGTATTTGGTTTTCTGACATTAATCCCATTCCTTTGGAGTGTGATTATTCTCAGAGCGTATGACATCACTGTAGATCCATACCACGGCGCAAAGCTTGTGTTGTACGTTTGTTTCTTGGTATGGGCTGCAGATAGCGGCGCCTACTTTGCAGGCAAAAGCTTAGGCAAACGTAAGATGGCTCCTCATGTAAGCCCCAATAAAACTATTGAAGGGCTAATTGGTGGCATTATCACGGCATTAATCGTAGCGTGGGCATTTGCTGATTGGTTCGACATCCAGTTCACTAGCCCTGTCCATATGGTGCTGATTACGCTGGTTACTGTCGTTATTTCAGTGCTTGGTGATCTGGTTGAAAGTATGTTCAAACGTGTCTCAGGCATTAAAGACAGCAGTAACATTATCCCAGGGCACGGTGGTGTGCTAGATCGTATCGACAGCCTAACCGCAGCATTCCCAGTTTTTGCTCTTCTTTACTACGTATTCTAATTTATCAGGAGCGGCGTCGTCGCTCCTGAGCTTTCTAACGGTCTTACAACATGCAAAAGTTAACGATTCTTGGTGCTACTGGATCAATTGGTGCAAGCACGCTTAAAGTGGTCGAACAAAACCCAGATCTGTTTTCTGTCGTTGCCTTAGCGGCAAGCACTAACGTTGAAAAGATGATCGGTCTATGTCGTCAGTGGCAACCTAAATATTCGGTCATGGCAGATAAAGCTGCGGCGTCTCAACTTCAAGCTGAGCTACACTCGGTTTCGCCAGGTACCGAAGTGCTAGGTGGTACTGATGCGCTATGTCATATAGCTTCGCTGGACGAGGTCGACAGTGTAATGGCTGCTATTGTAGGAGCCGCTGGCTTATTGCCTACCATGGCTGCCGTGAAAGCAGGTAAGCGAGTCTTGTTGGCAAATAAAGAAGCACTTGTAATGTCAGGCCAGCTATTTATTGATGCTGTAGAAGAATTTGGCGCAGAGCTACTTCCCGTCGACAGTGAACACAACGCCATTTTCCAATGTTTACCACAGCAAGTACAAACCAATCTAGGTCGTTGCAATTTACAAGAACATGGCATTTCTCATATTTTGTTGACTGGATCTGGTGGTCCTTTCCGTTACACTGACATCGCAGAACTGGAGCAGGTGACACCCGCTCAGGCGATTGCTCATCCAAACTGGTCGATGGGGCCAAAAATTTCTGTTGACTCTGCCACGATGATGAATAAAGGCCTTGAGTATATCGAAGCTAAGTGGCTATTTAATGCTGCTCGCGAACAACTGAAGGTGGTTATTCACCCTCAATCGGTAATTCATTCTATGGTTCAGTATCGTGATGGTTCGGTCTTGGCACAAATGGGAGAAGCGGATATGGCGACGCCAATTGCGCTCACCATGTCATACCCGTCAAGAGTGGAAGCTGGGGTTAAGCCGCTAGACTTCACGAAAGTTGGTGAGCTGACGTTTTTGCAGCCTGACTTTGCTCGTTACCCATGTTTAAAACTCGCAATTGATGCCTGTTATGAAGGTCAACACGCAACAACAGCATTGAACGCAGCTAATGAAGTCGCTGTTGATGCATTTTTAAATAACAGACTAGGTTTTACCGATATTGCTCGCATCAATGAGTCTGTGTTGAATAAAATCAACGCAAGCTGCAAAGCTGAGAATGCGAATAGCTTGGAAAGCTTGCTCGAGCTAGATAGAATGGCACGAACTATTGCCCTAGAAACCATACGCGAGCGTAGCTGATGACTGGTATATTGTGGAATCTCATTTCTTTTATCGTCGCACTGGGCATTCTTGTTGCCGTGCACGAATTTGGGCATTTTTGGGTTGCTCGCCGTTGCGGCGTTAAAGTTGAAAAGTTTTCAATCGGTTTCGGCAAGTCTATTTGGAGTAAAGTAGGCAAAGACGGAACGGAGTACAGCATCTCAATGATCCCTCTCGGCGGCTATGTGAAAATGGTTGATAGCCGTGTCGATGAGGTGCCAGAACATGAGAAGCACCTAGCGTTTGATAAGAAGCCGTTATGGAAACGAACCTCTATTGTTGCGGCTGGCCCCATCTTTAATTTTCTTTTCGCAATTTTTGCCTATTGGCTGGTATTTCTAATTGGTATCCCAGCAGTTAAGCCTGTAATTGGTGAAGTTACGCCCAATTCGATTGTTGCGGAAGCTGGAATTGAATCTGGAATGGAACTTAAATCGATATCTGGTATCAAAACTCCGGATTGGGAATCAGTAAATATGGGATTGATTTCTCATATTGGCGATGATTTGATGACGGTAACACTAACGTCAGCGAATGAAGTTGGTTCAGAAGTAACGAAAACGCTCGATTTACGTGAGTGGAAGTTCGACCCAGAAACTCAGTCAGCGATGCAGTCGTTAGGTTTTGCTCCGTATACACCGGAGGTGTATCGAGTTATCGAGCAGGTCTCGCAAGGTGGAGCGGCGGAAAAAGCCGGTGTGCTTCCAGGTGATGAGGTTGTCGCAATTGGTCAACAACGCGTGACCGAATGGAAGCAAGTGGTTGAAGCGATTCGTTCTAATCCTGATACACCGCTTGAATTGACGGTGTTACGTCAGGGTTATGAGCAAACATTGACGCTGACGCCCGGTAGCCGTGAGCTAGCTAACAAAGAAGTCGTTGGTTTTGCAGGTATTGCACCTAAAGTCGCAGAATGGCCAGAAAGTTATCGCTTCGATCTTCAGTTTGGTGTATTCGAGTCAATAGGTAAAGCAGTAGACAAAACTGGCCAAGTCATTGGTTTGACAATCAGCATGCTTAAGAAGCTGATTGTTGGAGACGTTGGTCTGAATAATCTGAGTGGACCAATATCAATAGCCAAAGGCGCAGGCGCGACAGCAGATTATGGTTTGGTCTACTTTTTAGGTTTTCTCGCTCTAATTAGTGTTAACCTAGGTATTATTAATCTCGTTCCTTTACCAATGTTGGATGGCGGTCATTTGTTGTTTTTTGCAATTGAAGCAGTCATTCGACGTCCTGTTCCTGAGAAAGTGCAGGAAATGGGCTTTAGAATTGGTGGTGCGATCATCTTCTCGCTCATGGCGTTAGCGCTATTTAATGATTTTACTCGTCTGTGATAGTTCAGAGACAAAAGCAGTAGCAAGGAATAATTAGAACAAGTATGGCGATTAAGCGAATTCTATTTGCAAGTTTACTGGCGACCAGTGTATCTGCAAATGGAGCAGAGAACTTCGTAGTTCAAGATATTGAAATCGATGGATTGCAGCGTGTAGCACTGGGTGCTGCATTGTTGAAAATGCCTGTACGTGTCGGTGATACCATTGGCCAAGGCGATGTTGCAGAAATTATCCGCGCCCTGTATGCATCTGGTAACTTTGAAGATGTGAAAGTGTTGCGTGACGGTGGTGTTCTGATGGTTCAAGTCAAAGAACGTCCTACCATTGCAAGCATCTCTTTTTCAGGTAACAAAGCAATCAAGGACGAGCAGCTACAAGAAAACCTGAACGCGTCTGGCGTTCGTGAAGGTGAAGCGCTTGACCGCACCACGCTAAGCAACATTGAAAAAGGCTTAGAAGACTTTTACTACAGCGTAGGTAAATACAACGCAACAGTAAAAGCGGTGGTGACTCCACTACCACGTAATCGTTCTGATCTTAAGTTTGTCTTTACTGAAGGTGTGTCGGCAAAAATTCAGCAAATCAACTTTATCGGTAATGAAGTGTTCAGTGATGAAGAACTGCTTTCGCGCTTTAACTTAAATGTTGATGTGCCGTGGTGGAATTTCCTTTCTGATGAAAAGTATCAAAAGCAAGTCCTTGCAGGTGATATTGAGGCACTCAAATCATTCTACCTGGATCGTGGTTACTTAAAATTTAACGTTGATTCGACACAAGTTGCAATCTCTCCTGACAAGAAAGGGGTATACATTACTCTTGGTCTAGAAGAGGGCGAGGTTTACACCGTTAAGAACGTGAAGTTCCGTGGTGATTTGATTGGCGAGGAAGCGACGTTCGAAAGACTTGTGCCATTTGAAGACAATGAGACATACAACGGCTCGTTGGTTACTTCAATGGAAGAAGGGATTAAGCGTGTGCTTGGTGAGTCTGGTTATGCTTATCCTCAAGTGAATACCATTCCAGAGTTTGACGACGAGAATCAAGAAGTTTCTTTGGTCGTTAACGTAGACCCGGGTAACCGAATTTATGTTCGTGACATTCGCTTCACGGGTAATAACTCAACCAAAGATGAAGTCCTTCGTCGTGAAATGCGTCAGATGGAAGGCAGTTGGTTGAACTCGAAATCGATTGAAACGGGTAAAACTCGTCTAAATCGTTTGGGCTACTTTGAAAATGTTGAAGTACAGACGGTTCGAGTTCCTGGTAGTGATGATCAAGTTGACCTAGTTTACTCTGTCAAAGAAGCGAACTCTGGTAGCGTTAACTTCGGTGTTGGCTACGGCACAGAATCGGGTGTGAGCTTCCAGGTTGGCCTGCAACAAGATAACTTCATTGGTAGTGGTAACCGTGTTGGTATCAACGCGATGATGAATGACTACCAGAAAAACATCAGTCTAGATTACCGTGATCCGTACTGGAACTTAGACGGTGTAAGCTTAGGTGGTAAGGTTTTCTATAACGAATTTGAAGCGAAAGAAGCCAATATCGTTGACTATACCAACGAAAGCTATGGCGCGAGCTTAACGTGGGGTTTCCCATTCGATGAGTTGAACCGTTTTGAATTCGGTGTCGGTTATACGCACAACAAGATCGGTAACTTATCGCCTTACTTACAGGTAGAGCAGTTCTTACGAGCACAAGCAGACAACATTGATTCTAGTGGAGCGTTGAACACAAACGATTTCGACTTCAATATCTCTTGGACACGTAATAACTTAAACCGTGGCTACTTCCCTACGGCAGGTAACCATCAGCGTGCATTCTATAAAATGACCGTACCTGGCTCTGACGTTCAATACTTCAAAATGCAGTACGATGTTCGTCAGTATGTGCCATTGACTAAAAAGCACGAGTTTACCCTCTTGTTCCGTGGCCGCTTAGGTTACGGTAATGGTTACGGTCAAACGGATGGCAACGATAACTTGTTCCCATTCTACGAAAACTACTACGCAGGTGGCTTTACATCGCTTCGTGGCTTTGGCTCAAACTCTGTTGGTCCTAAAGCGGTTTACCGTGATACATCTGGTTCAAACAATGGCGCAGATACAGCAACAGATGACTCTGTTGGTGGTAACGCCGTAGCGCTAGCAAGTGTTGAGTTGATTGTCCCAACACCATTTGCATCAGAAGAAGTACAAAACCAAATTCGTACCAGTATCTTCTTTGATATGGCAAGTGTTTGGGATACGGAGTTTGACTACCGCGATTCAGGTGCGGAATATGGTGACCGTTACTACTACGATTACTCAGATCCAACCAACTACCGCTCTTCTTACGGTGCGGCGTTGCAGTGGATGTCTCCAATGGGGCCACTAGTATTCTCACTAGCGAAACCAATTAAGAAATTTGATGGCGATGATGAAGAGTTCTTCACATTCACTATCGGTAGAACTTTCTAAAGAGGAAAATATTTTGAATAAAATGATCAAAGCGGCTGGGATTGGCCTTCTTGTACTGAGCTCTTCAATGTTTGCAAATGCGGCAGAAGCTGCACAAAAAATTGCTTATGTAAATACAGCTCAAGTTTTCCAAGCTCTTCCTCAACGTGAAGTTGTACTACAAAAAATGCAGAAAGACTTCAAAAGCAAAGCTGATGAACTGAAGTCAATCCAAGCACAAGCTAAAACAAAGATTGAGAAGCTACAACGTGACGGCGAGCTTTTGGGTCAAGACGAAGTTGAAAAGCTACGTATCGATATCGCGAAGCTAGACAGCGAGTACAAAGTGAAAGCACAAGCACTTGAAAAAGCAAGTGCGCGTCGTGAAGCTGAAGAAAAAGCGAAGCTTTTCAAAACGATTCAAGATGCAGTTAAGAAAGTCGCAGACAAAAATGGTTACGATCTTGTGATTGATATCTCTGCTTTGCAGTACGGCAAGCCAGAATACAATATCTCTGAAGACGTAATTAAAGCTCTAAAATAAGAAGTTATGAAGACATTAACATTAGCCGAATTGGCGACAATTACCGGGGGTGAACTGTTTGGTGACGAGTCTCTCGTTGTAAGCCGTGTTGCCCCAATGGATAAAGCACAAGAAGGTGATGTAACCTTCTTGTCTAACCCAAAATACGCAAAACACCTTTCTGAGTGCCAAGCTACCGTTGTTATGGTAAAGGCTGAGCATAAAGATCAATGCGTTGGAAATGCGTTAGTGGTTTCAGACCCTTATGTCGCATTTGCTCGTGTGGTTCAAGCGATGGATACCACACCAAAGCCGGCAAACGATATTGCACCAAGTGCTGTGATTGCCGCTGACGTTAAGATGGGTGAGAACGTTACAATCGGCGCTAACGCTGTGATTGAAACGGGCGTAGAACTCGGCGATAACGTAAGCGTTGGAGCTGGTTGTTTTATCGGTAAGAACGCCAAGCTAGGGAATAACACCAAGCTTTGGGCTAATGTCACTATCTATCATGAAGTGTCATTGGGTGATGACTGTCTCGTTCAATCGGGTACCGTCATTGGCTCTGATGGCTTCGGTTATGCGAATGACAAAGGCGAGTGGATCAAAATTCCTCAGCTTGGTTCAGTGCGTATCGGTAACCGCGTTGAGATTGGTGCTTGTACTACGATTGACCGCGGTGCACTCGAAGATACTATCATTGAAGACAATGTCATTCTGGATAACCAACTTCAAATCGCGCACAACGTGCAGATCGGATATGGTACCGTGATGCCTGGTGGTACTATTGTCGCGGGCAGTACAAAAATTGGTAAGTACTGCCAGATTGGCGGCGCGTCTGTTCTGAATGGCCATATCACTATCGCAGATGGTGTGGCTATTACAGGTATGGGCATGGTAATGCGCAGTATCGAAGAAAAAGGCCTTTACTCATCAGGTATCCCACTACAAACGAACAGAGAGTGGCGTAAGACCGCGACTCGAGTTCACCGTATTGATGAGATGAATAAGCGCCTAAAAGCGGTTGAAAAACAGCTGGAACAGAAAGAAGAAATTTAGAACAAGTTATCTTTCGCTCTGTATTTAACACGAAGGCTAACAAGCTCTAGTTCCATATTCTGTAAGAAGACTCGCGAAATGCGGGTCTTTTTCTTCTATAATGACGCGCTCTAAGTAGATTTAACTCCAAGATGGTGCGTATTTTGCTAGTATATTGCAAAGCGATTCGGCTTTACGACCTGTTGCCACGTTTGCCATCTTGGCGGCAAAAAATTGATATAGGAAGACGACTTTGACTACTGAAAAGAAAACGATGAACATCTCTGAAATTCAAGAGCTACTACCTCATCGCTACCCATTCTTATTGATCGACCGAGTGATAGACTTCCAAGAAGAGAAGTACCTTCACGCGATTAAAAACGTGTCGGTTAACGAACCTCAGTTCACAGGTCACTTTCCTCAACTACCAGTATTCCCAGGTGTTTTGATTTTAGAAGCAATGGCTCAGGCAACAGGCTTACTTGCATTTAAATCATTTGGTGCACCAACAGAAAATGAACTGTACTACTTTGCAAGCGTAGACGGCGCGAAATTCCGTAAACCAGTGGTTCCGGGCGACCAATTGGTTATTGAGGTAGAATTTCTGAAAGAACGTCGCGGCATTGCTGCATTTAGCGGTGTAGCAAAAGTTGACGGTGAAGTGGTATGTTCTGCAGAACTGAAGTGTGCTCGTCGAGAGTTTTAATATGATTCATGAAACCGCTAAAATCCACCCGGCAGCGGTGGTAGAAGAGGGCGCCAAAATTGGTGCTAACGTAACAGTAGGTCCTTTTACGTACATCACCTCTACGGTTGAAATTGGTGAAGGCACAGAAGTGATGTCTCACGTTGTGATCAAAGGTCACACAACTATTGGCAAAGATAACCGTATTTTCCCACATGCTGTCATTGGTGAAGAAAACCAAGACAAAAAATACGGTGGTGAAGACACAACTGTGGTTATCGGTGACCGTAACGTCATTCGTGAAGCGGTCCAAGTTCACCGCGGCACAGTGCAAGACAAAGCAACCACGATCATTGGTGATGACAACTTATTGTGTGTGAATGCACACGTTGCGCATGATGTTGTTATTGGTAACCACACTCATATCGGTAATAACTCGATTCTTGGTGGTCACGTTACTGTTGATGACTATGCCGGTGTGATGGCACTGTCTGCGATTCATCCGTTTTGTACAGTGGGCGCTTACGCATACATTGGCGGCTGTTCAGCTGTGGTGCAAGATGTCCCAGCTTATGTACTCGCGCAAGGTAACCACGCTACTCCATTCGGCTTGAACCTTGTTGGCTTGAAGCGTAATGGCTTTGAGAAACCAGAGATTCGTGCGCTACAAAAAGCGTATAAAGAAATCTACCGTTCAGGTAAGACGCTAGAAGAAGTGAAGCCTATTCTGGCTGAAATGGCTCAAGAGTGGCCGGCTGTGAAGCGTTTCTCAGATATTCTGGAAACGACGGAACGTGGCATTATTCGTTAATTGGCGAATGAACCAATAAATAAAAAGATCGTGACCAAATTTGAGGTTACGATCTTTTTGTGTTTTATGGATAAGGCAAACCGTTATCCATAGCGCACAGGAAAAATAGCGAAGTAGATATGGAAAGACCATTACGTATTGGCATCATTGCCGGAGAATTGTCTGGCGATACGCTAGGTGAAGGCTTTATCAAAGCAGTAAAGCAACAATATCCAGACGCAGAGTTCGTAGGCATTGGTGGTCCGAAAATGATAGCCCAAGGTTGCGAGTCTCTGTTTGATATGGAAGAGCTTGCGGTGATGGGATTAGTCGAGGTTTTAGGCCGCTTACCGAGACTTCTTAAAGTGAAAGCTGAGCTCGTTCAGTATTTTACTCAGAATCCGCCTGATGTTTTCATCGGGATCGATGCTCCTGACTTCAACTTACGCCTGGAGCTTGACCTCAAGCAAGCGGGCATTAAAACCGTTCATTACGTGAGTCCGTCTGTTTGGGCTTGGCGTCAGAAGCGCATCTTTAAAATAGAAGCGGCAACGAACTTGGTGCTAGCATTTCTTCCGTTTGAGAAAGCGTTCTACGACAAATTTAATGTACCTTGCGAGTTCATTGGTCATACCTTGGCTGATGCCATCCCACTAGAATCAGAACAAGCGCCTGCACGTGAGTTGCTTGGTTTAGAACAAGATAAAAAGTGGCTTGCTGTCCTGCCAGGCAGTCGTGGTAGCGAGTTAAAAATGCTCTCAGAGCCATTTATTGAAACCTGCAAGTTACTCCATAAAAAATTTCCAGAACTGGGGTTTGTTGTCGCGCTTGTTAATCAAAAACGCCGTGAGCAGTTTGAACAAGCATGGAAAGAGCTAGCGCCAGAGTTGGACTTCAAGTTAGTTGATGACACCGCACGCAACGTCATCACCGCATCCGATGCCGTGATGTTGGCCTCCGGTACCGTAGCGTTGGAGTGTATGCTTCTCAAGCGTCCAATGGTGGTGGGTTATCGTGTGAATGCATTTACTGCTTTCTTAGCTAAACGTCTATTGAAAACGAAGTATGTGTCATTGCCGAATATCTTGGCGGATGATGAGCTCGTCAAAGAATATCTACAAGATGAGTGCACACCAGACAATTTGTTTACTGAGGTTTCTCGCTTATTGGAAAGCGACAATAAACCGATGTTAGATAAATTTACGGAAATGCATCATTGGATTCGTAAAGATGCGGACCAACAAGCCGCAAACGCAGTTCTAAAACTGATTGAGAAATAGATATTTATCATGGCTGTTAAACCAAAAGCGACCAAAACCAAAGTTGAACTCCCTCCGTTTGAATATCCGCAAGGTTATCAGCTTGTGGCCGGAGTCGACGAGGTCGGACGTGGCCCTTTGGTGGGAGACGTCGTCACCGCTGCGGTTATCCTTGATCCTCACAATCCTATTGAAGGGTTGAACGATTCGAAAAAATTGACCGAAAAGAAACGCATGGCGTTGCTTCCTGAAATCAAAGAAAAAGCATTGGCGTGGGCGGTCGGGCGTTGTTCTCCTGAAGAAATTGATCAACTGAATATTTTACAGGCGACTATGGTTGCGATGCAGCGTGCAGTGGCGGGGTTACAGGTTCAACCTGATTTGGTGTTGATTGATGGTAACCGTTGTCCGGAGCTGCCAATGGATGCTCAAGCTGTAGTAAAAGGCGATCTACGTGTTGCCGAAATCAGTGCGGCTTCCATTATTGCCAAAGTCGTGCGTGACCAAGAGATGGAAGAGTTGGATAAACTTCATCCACAATTTGGCTTCGCGAAGCACAAAGGTTACCCAACTAAAGCGCACTTTGAAGCGATTGAGCAGCACGGAGTGATCAGTGAACACCGCAAGAGTTTCAAGCCAGTAAAAAAAGCGTTAAGCATAGAATAATCAAACGATCTAATTGGTGTTATAAACCCAACCTCTTTAGGTTAGAATCCCCAACAAAATAGAGTTACACGGTACCTGTTAATGTCAGATCCCAAATTCATCCACCTGCGTGTTCATAGTGACTTCTCGATGGTGGATGGCCTCAACAAAGTTCCGCCAATCGTAAAGAAAGTTGCTGAGCTCGGTATGCCCGCAATGGCGTTGACCGACTTTACCAACCTATGTGGTTTGGTGAAGTTTTACGGTACGGCGCATGGCAGTGGTGTTAAACCGATCATTGGTGCTGACTTTAAAATGCAGTCGGACGAGTTTGGTGAAGAGCTGACACAAGTGACTTTGCTTGCGGCGGATAATGTAGGTTATAAGAACCTGACGTTATTGATATCAAAAGCGTACTTACGTGGACATGTTCAACACCACCCAGTGATTGACAAAGCCTGGTTGGCTGAAATGTCTGAAGGCCTGATTGTATTATCCGGCGGTAAAAGCGGAGAAATTGGTCGCGGCCTTTTGAAAGGCAACCGTCAAATAGTGCAAGGGTGTGTTGATTTCTATAAACAGCATTTTCCAGATCGCTTTTATCTTGAGCTACTTCGTACCGGTCGTCCAGATGAAGAAACTTATCTTCACTTTGCGGTTGAATTGGCAGAGCAGCAAGACTTGCCAGTAGTGGCGACCAATGAAGTTGTATTCCTGAGTCCAGACCTATTTGATGCTCATGAAATACGCGTAGCGATTCACGATGGTTACACATTAGAAGATCCGCGTAGGCCAAAAAACTACAGTCCGCAGCAATATCTTCGTACAGAAGAAGAAATGTGCGAGCTGTTTGCTGATATTCCTGAAGCGTTAGAAAACAGTGTCGAGATAGCGAAGCGTTGTAACGTGACTGTGCGCTTAGGGGAGTACTTCCTACCAGCTTTCCCAACCGAAGGGATGAAAGAGACTGAGTTCCTAGTCATGAAATCCCGAGAGGGGTTGGAAGAGCGTTTAGAGTTCCTATTTCCAGATGAGGAAGAGAGAAAACGTCGCCGCCCTGAATATGATGAACGTCTTCAGATAGAGCTAGATGTTATCAACCAAATGGGATTTCCTGGTTACTTCTTGATCGTAATGGAGTTCATCCAGTGGTCAAAAGATAATGGAATTCCTGTCGGTCCTGGACGTGGTTCCGGTGCTGGTTCTTTGGTGGCTTACGCACTAAAAATCACCGATCTGGATCCACTAGAATACGACTTGCTGTTCGAACGTTTCTTGAACCCAGAACGTGTTTCGATGCCCGATTTCGACGTCGATTTCTGTATGGATAAACGTGACCAGGTTATTGACCACGTTGCGGAAATGTACGGTCGTGACGCGGTGTCTCAGATCATCACGTTTGGTACCATGGCGGCAAAAGCGGTAATCCGTGACGTTGGCCGCGTATTGGGCCACCCATTTGGTTTTGTTGATCGTATTTCAAAGCTGATCCCGCCCGATCCAGGTATGACGCTAGATAAAGCGTTTAAAGCTGAACCTGCACTACCTGAATTGTATGAGGCCGATGAAGAAGTCAAAGAACTCATCGACATGTGTCATATTTTGGAAGGCTGTACGCGAAACGCCGGTAAACACGCTGGTGGTGTTGTAATTTCACCTACAACAATTACCGATTTTGCGCCAATTTATGCAGACGCTGAAGGTCACTTTCCGGTTACTCAATTTGATAAAAACGATGTTGAGACCGCTGGCCTAGTTAAGTTTGACTTCTTGGGTCTACGTACCTTAACCATTATTGACTGGGCGTTAGGGCTGATTAACCCACGTCTAGAGCGAGAAGGTAAGGAGCCGGTTCAAATTGAATCGATACCGTTAGAAGACCCTGCCTCTTTCCGTTTGTTGCAAAACTCTGAAACGACAGCAGTATTCCAGCTTGAATCTCGAGGCATGAAAGAGCTGATCAAACGACTTCAGCCAGACTGTTTCGAAGACATCATCGCATTGGTAGCACTCTTCCGTCCGGGTCCTTTGCAATCGGGCATGGTAGATAACTTTATCGACCGTAAACATGGTCGAGAAGCGATCTCTTATCCAGATGAAAAGTGGCAACACGAGTCGCTAAAAGAGACGCTTGATCCAACCTACGGCATCATCCTGTATCAAGAGCAGGTAATGCAGATTGCGCAGATCTTAGCAGGTTACACGCTAGGTGGTGCGGACATGCTTCGTCGTGCAATGGGTAAGAAAAAGCCAGAAGAGATGGCAAAACAACGTGCTATCTTTGAAGAAGGTGCGATAAAGAACGGTATCGATGGCGAGTTGGCGATGAAAATCTTCGACTTGGTAGAGAAGTTCGCCGGTTATGGTTTTAACAAATCGCACTCTGCTGCTTATGCATTGGTTTCTTATCAAACTCTTTGGCTGAAAACACATTATCCTGCCGAATTTATGGCTGCGGTAATGACAGCCGATATGGATAACACGGAAAAAGTCGTTGGCTTGGTCGATGAGTGTTTCCGTATGAAGCTTACCGTGCTGCCACCAGACATCAACTCTGGCCTATATCGCTTTAATGTTGATGAAAATGGCGCAATTGTTTACGGTATTGGTGCGATAAAAGGGGTTGGTGAGGGCCCTATCGATGCGATTCTTGAGGCGAGAAATAAAGGTGGTCACTTTAAAGACCTATTTGATTTCTGTGCTCGAGTTGATCTAAAACGTGTCAATAAACGAGTGATAGAGAAGCTGATTTACGCGGGCGCGTTGGATCGACTAGGCCCACACCGCGCGGCGATGATGGCGTCACTCAATGATGCGGTAAAAGCAGCAAGTCAACATCACCAAGCTGAGGCGTTTGGTCAAACGGATATGTTTGGTGTGCTAACGGATGCACCTGAAGAAGTAGAGCATAAGTATACGCAGGTTCCGCCTTGGCCAGAAAAAGTGTGGTTAGAGGGCGAGCGTGATACCCTAGGTCTATATTTGACAGGGCACCCAATTAACGCCTACGTAAAGGAACTAAACAAATACACCAGTTGTCGACTAAAAGACGCAACGCCCACTCGCCGCGATCAATCTGTCACGGTAGCCGGCCTGGTTATTGCCGCTCGTGTAATGACGACCAAGCGTGGTACACGAATTGGTATTATGACACTGGATGACCGAAGTGGCCGCATGGAAGTGATGTTGTTCTCTGATGCGCTGGATCGATACGCTGAACTTCTCGAAAAAGACAGAATTTTGGTCGTTTCTGGACAGGTCAGCTTTGATGACTTCAACGGTGGCCTTAAAATGTCGGCGCGTGAAGTTATGGATCTCGGCAGTGCGCGCGAGAAATACGCTCGTGGTTTGTCGGTATCGATAGATGCAAATCAGATCAACGATCAGTTTTTTGAGCAGTTCAGCCGTATTTTAGAACCGCACAAAGCCGGAACCGTACCCGTCAATGTATACTACCAGCGTGCCGACGCCAGAGCGCGGTTAACATTGGGCACCGAGTGGCGAGTTACGCCAAGTGATACATTACTCGACGATTTAAAACAGTTGCTTGGCAAAAGCCAGGTAGAACTCGAATTTAACTAAAAATTCAGCGCAATATGTTAGACGCTGAGTAAACAAGGATTCATAGATGAGCCTAAACTTTCTTGAATTTGAAAAGCCAATTGCAGAACTAGAAGCGAAAATTGAAGCATTACGTGATGTCTCTCGTCACGGTGGTGATTCTGCGATTGACCTGGATAAAGAAATCGAACAGCTTGAGAAGAAAAGCTTAGAGCTGAAGAAAAAAACCTTCAGCGACCTAGGCGCATGGGAAACAGCTCAACTGGCTCGTCACCCACTACGTCCTTACACGCTAGATTACATCCAACACGCTTTTGAGGAGTTTGATGAATTAGCGGGTGACCGCGCGTTTGCAGACGACAAAGCGATTGTGGGTGGCATGGCTCGCCTTGAAGGCCGCCCTGTGATGATCATTGGTCACCAAAAAGGTCGTGAAACCAAAGAGAAAGTGAAACGTAACTTTGGTATGCCAAAACCAGAAGGTTACCGTAAAGCGCTACGTTTGATGGAAATGGCAGAGCGTTTCAACATGCCGATCATCACATTTATCGACACGGCTGGCGCGTATCCAGGTGTGGGCGCAGAAGAGCGTGGTCAATCTGAAGCTATCGCGAAAAACCTAAAAGTGATGTCTGGTCTTAAAGTGCCAGTAATCTGTAACGTTGTTGGTGAAGGCGGTTCAGGCGGCGCACTAGCAATTGGTGTAGGCGACTATGTGAACATGCTTCAGTACTCTACGTACTCAGTAATTTCTCCTGAGGGTTGTGCTTCAATCTTATGGCGTGATTCAGACAAAGCGCCACAAGCGGCAGAGGCAATGGGTCTAACTGCTCCGCGTCTTAAAGAGCTTGAACTGATCGACGAAATCATTGAAGAGCCACTAGGCGGCGCTCATCGCGATCATGTTCAAATGGCAGCGAATATGAAAGCGACATTACTTCGTCAGCTAGAAGATCTAGAACAATTGGATGAAGAGGCGCTACGTGAGCGTCGTTACCAGCGTCTAATGAGCTACGGTTACTGTTAATTTCGGTGATTGCTATTAAGCGTTAGCTGATATCTCAAGTGATAACAGTTAAAATAGAAAGGGTTGGATGAGAGTCCAGCCCTTTTTTGTACCTATCGGATCGCTTATGGAATCGCTTTACCCGCATTTTGCTCAAGTTCTCGACCGCTACTATCAATTAGGCACTAAGGTTGTCTTGGCGTTTAGCGGAGGAGTGGATTCACGTCTTTTACTCGAATTACTCAGTCGCTACCAACAAGCGCACTTTGTAGAGTGTCACGCTGTGTATGTGCACCATGGTTTAAGCTCGAATGCCGATAATTGGGCCGATAAATGCTTACTTTGGGCACAACAAGTGGGGATATCGTGCTCGATTGAGCGAGTGAGCTTAGACATCAGCAATGGTGAAAGTATTGAACTTCTTGCTCGTGAAGCTCGCTACCAAGCCTTAACTAAGTACATTCAAGAAGGCGATATACTGTTGACTGGTCAACATGCCGACGATCAAATAGAGACTTTTCTCCTTGCTCTTAAGCGCGGTAGCGGGCCAAAAGGGTTATCTTCGATGGCGGAGAGTATGCCGTTTTCTTGCGGATCTCTAGTTCGACCATTGCTTACTATCAAGCGGAAGACCATCGAAGAAGCCGCTACTAAATTAGGCTTGGAGTGGGTGGAAGACGAAAGCAATCAAGATACCCGTTATGATCGTAACTTTCTTCGTCATTGTGTTATTCCTGAATTGTCTGGTCGCTGGCCGAGTATCCATCAAGCGGTTCAGCGCAGTGCAAGTTTATGTGCTCAACAAGAAGCGCTATTGGATGAACTATTGAGCGCGGTGTTTGAACGCGCTTTACAAACGGATCTTAGTTTGAGTATTGAAGAACTGGCTAAGCACAGTGGATTAGCGCGTGCGCGCTTGATTCGTATGTGGCTGGCTAAGCTTAATACTAGTATGCCGACTCAGGTACAACTCAATCTTATCTGGAATGAAGTGGCATTAGCTCAGCAAGATGCCAACCCCAAACTACAACTTAAACAAGGTGAAGTGCGCCGTTTTCGAAATCGTCTCTATTGGGTAACGGAAACGGCTGATGTCACTAAGTGGCAAAGTACGATTCAAGTTGATGCGACTTTGTCGCTGCCTGAGGGACTCGGGGAGCTGACCTTAACGACGAGTTCTAGTAACGCAACGATTGCGCTACCGAGTCAGCCAGAATTGCTTCGCGTGACCTTCAATCCGGAAGGCTTATCAGCGCATCCAACCACGCGTAATCACAGTCGAAAACTGAAGAAGTTATTCCAAGAATACAATGTGCCAAGCTGGCTGCGTCGTCAAATTCCGATTTTAATGTACCAAGACCGAGTCGTTGCTGTGGCAGATCTGTTCGTTGATCAGGCGTTTAATGGTCAAGATTGTGAACTTATTTGGCGAAGGTAATGAAAATTCATGCCACAATGTCGATTATAAAATATAAAAATCCTTAAATAATAATTGATTAGGTGAAGCAATGAAGAAAACAATCATGGGTGCAATGGTGGCGTTAACCATGTTCAGTGGGCAGGCTCTAGCTGCGGGAGATGCTGCAGCAGGTCAAGCAAAGTCGGGAGTATGCGCGGCGTGTCATGGCGCTGATGGTATTGCTGTCATTCCGGGTTACCCAAATCTGAAAGGGCAAAATGAGCAATATATTATCAGTTCAATTAAAGCTTATAAAAATAAAGAGCGAACAGGTGGGCTTGCTGCTGTGATGCAAGCTCAAGCTTCATTGTTGTCTGATGAAGATATCGCTAACCTAGCGGCTTACTACGCAAGTTTGAAGTAAACGCGAGTCTGAAAAAGCTTGGACGATTGGGCATTGAGCAGTCCTCATTGGGTTTTATCAACTCACGATATTCGCTATGTTAATTTGCTCAGCCTGGATTTTCGCTGGTGGATCAGAGACAAACATTGAATGTTGCGAAACGCTAAACGATAATAAGCGCAATCGATTGAAGCTTAAGGGATGAACATGAAAAAAATTGAAGCGATTATCAAGCCATTTAAACTGGATGATGTTCGAGAAGCGCTAGCTGAAGTTGGCATTACAGGGATGACCGTCTCTGAAGTGAAAGGCTTTGGTCGCCAAAAAGGTCACACCGAGCTTTACCGTGGTGCAGAGTATATGGTGGACTTTCTACCTAAAGTGAAGCTCGAAATCGTTGTAACGGAAGATGTGGCTGATAAATGCGTAGAGACAATCATTGAAACCGCGCAAACTGGTAAGATTGGTGATGGTAAAATATTCGTCACTGATATTGAGCGTGTGGTTCGTATTCGTACTGGTGAAGAAGACGAAGACGCGATCTAAGGTTTCTTGTCACTTGTTTCGTATTTATTATGCTAAAAGGGAGCCAAGTGGCTCCTTTTTTGTTGTTTGCTTATTAGTGAAATCATTTAACCCGAGATTTGTTGTTCTAGATTTCGGGTGCCTACATTCAGGTTTGTCGTATGTTTAAGCGTTTTTTTCTGGCGTTAGCTTTTCTCGTAATGGCGGTATTGGTTGGCTTCCAGGTTATTTTCACCGTACCAGATCAGCCGCAAATTATTACTCAAACAGGTACCGAGCTGACACAAGATATCAGGTGCATCGAATTTAGCGATTCAAAAGCTCTCGATCATGACGGCAAAATCAATGTGCTTGTCTGGAATATCTACAAACAGAACCGGGCTAATTGGCAACGTGCACTCGATGAGTTTTCTGCTGATAAGCAGTTACTGTTATTGCAAGAAGCCAGCATGACACCATCATTTAAACAGTGGTTGGTGGATGGTCGCTGGGTTAGTAATCAAGTGAGTGCTTTTAAGGCGCTGGGTAGCGGTGCCGGTGTAATTAGTATTGCTCAAGGGCAACCAGAAAAAGCCTGCGCTTACACCTCTAAAGAGCCGTGGCTTCGCTTACCTAAGTCTGCATTATATAGCCAGTATCACTTGAGTAATGGCGAGAAACTCGCAGTGGTGAATGTACATGCGATTAACTTCACCGTGGGTACAAAAGAGTATGTATCTCAGTTAACGGCGCTTGAAATGCTTTTAAAGCATCATGTGGGGCCAATTCTATTTGCTGGAGACTTCAATAGCTGGAGTGAATCTCGCGTTAATGCGATGAGGCAGGCCTTAAAGGCTGCGGACTTACAAGAGGTGACGTTCTTGCCGGATCATCGAGTCCAATTTATAACAGGGTTACCACTGGACCATGTGTTTTACCGAGGTCTGACGCTTAAGTACGCAAAAGCGCCGCAGAGCGACGCTTCCGATCATAACCCATTGTTATTGTCATTTACGTTAAATGACTAGCTTAGGTTACCACAATATAAAGTGCCCAAATAACGTAGAAGAATACCCATGGCAGGCTTGCAATCACCAAAGCTTGGCCACGTTCAAACTCCGTCCACGTCAGTACAACGCCGTAGCCGAGCACAATGTACCAAGGCAGAAGCAAAGGTAACGAGCTAGCGAAATGAGACCATTCGTTAGTAAGAGGCAGCTTTAATAGACCATTGAGGCTATTTAAATCGGCAGCGTAAGTCATTACCTGACCATGCTTGAGTAGCAAGCTCGCGTAGCTTGCTACATCGCCCAATACTGCTGGGAATAAGATAGCACACGATGCGGCAAACCATTTCCAGTAACCGTATTGTTGTTTGCTTGCCTTTGTTGCAAGAAAGAACCAAAGCGCGAGCAATATTAAGGTGGCAAAGCGGTTGAATACATCATTGATGATCGCGCTTGCCATTAGCGTGTTTGGTTCTAATAGCTCAATCTGCTTCGGGTCGATTTGCTGAAATTGCGCAGCAAGTTGGTCACTGAGCCACGTGAAATCGACATTCGAAAAGTAAGCACCCCAGAATAAAAACGGACTAAGCATCAGGAAGATGAACGGTTGCCATCCCCATCCACCGCGTTGATAAAGCGCGAGAAAACAAGATGTTGGAGAACGAAAAATGTCCAACAGCATCACAAGTGGATTGCTTGATGGGTTCATACACTTACCTTCGTTACGTCAACGTACAACTTAAGCTTTTGACCTGGTTGTAAGTATTTTTTCTTGTGTAGCGAGTTCCATTTCACGATGTCGTTCGTTTTTACTTTGAACTTGCTTGCAATGCCGCTAATGGTGTCGCCAGAGCGAACGTTGTAGAAAACGGTACGGATCACAGAACCTTTGTCTGAGTCCTTCCAAATCACTAGCTTTTGACCCACACGCAATGGATCTTTAGGGCCCATACCATTCCATTTAGCTAACGATTTATACGACACTTTATTGTTACGTGCGATTGACCACAAACTTTCTCCAGACTGAACGACATGGGTGAGCTTGAGTTGACCACGAGCACGAGATTGAGTCTTGTTTAATCGGTTTTGTGCCGTTAATGCATATTTTGCATCGTCTTTTGTTGATGTCGGAATCAATAGGTATTGACCAATACGAATGTTGTTATTCGATAGGCCGTTGGCACGTCGAATGACTTTCGTGGTTGTGCCGTATTTATTAGCTAGCACGCTTAAAGAGTCACCAGATTTCACCTTGTAGCGAGCGACCTTCATCCCTTTACCGCGATTTTTCTCCACCTTGGTGAGAAAAGTCTCTTTTTTCTCTACGGGAATCAAAAGTTGGTGCGGCCCCTCAGGCGCTGTCGACCACTGGTTGTATGCTGGGTTGTAACTCTGCAACTCTTTTACGCTAATGCCGGCATAATCTGCGGCAATAGCCAGATCTAACTGCTCTTCTGGATCAACAAGCGTTAGAACAGGCTTGTTTGGAATTGCAGGAATATTAAGTCCGTACTTGTCTTGGTTTGCGATAACGTCAGCCAAGGCCAATAGCTTAGGAACGTAACTGCTGGTCTCTTTTGGTAAGTCTAATGAGAAGAAATCGATAGGTTTACCGAGCTTTTTATTCTTACGAATTGCGCTAGAAACTCGGCCTCCACCGCTGTTATAAGCGGCGATTGCATGTTCCCAGTTACCATCAAAACGCTCGTTTAGTTGTACTAGGTAGTCCAGCGCTGCATCCGTTGCTGCTGCCACATCTCTGCGACCGTCATACCAGTAGTTTTGCTCTAGTCCCATCATTTTTCCGGTGCCAGGGACAAATTGCCACAACCCAGCCGCGCTACCATGTGAGTAGGCAAAGGCATCGAATGAACTTTCCACTACAGGAAGTAAAGCTAGCTCCATTGGGAGTCCGCGCTCTTCGATACGTTTTGTGATCATGTATAGAAAAGGAGTCGCACGCTTAGATACCGTGTAAAGGTGATTTGGGTGCTTTAAATACCACGTACGGTAGTAGTCCACTTTCTTGTGGTTTGGGATATCCATGTCCAGCTGCATGGCGATACGTTGCCACACATCTTCTTGTTCTTGGGGGGAGAGAACTTTAGGCGCGTCGTTAGCGGATTTTTTTGCTAGTGACGATTTATTGCCCGGTTGAGCTTTTACTGCATTTTGCTTTGCAGTCTGCTCAGATTTATTGGTTTCTGGTGTAGAAGACGTTGAATCTGACTGAGTCAATTGACAGCCAGATAATAACAACGCCAACGCCCAAGTATACTTCAAACGCATGGATTCAGCCTATTTAGGGCCTGTTTATCTTCACCTGCCTGTCGCGCAACGTAATGTGCGTGGCAGTCGCAAGATAATAGACATCTTTTAAACACTAACTAATTTATAGAGGCAAAGAGCTTCTAATTATGCAATGGGGAGAAATTCAAATAGATTTATATCAACCCCAAACGTAAGAGAAGCGCCAGTGGCGCTTCTCGAAAAATCAGTCCCTGATAATACTGGGGTCTTGCAAACTTACAAGCAGAAAATGGTTAAAATTCGTTCTTCCACTCGCGTAAAGCAGTAAAAACCGAGCATGGATCGCTATTTTTAATGCGACTAGCAACAGATTGAACCACGTCAGGGTTAGAGGTTCGCAAGAACGGATTAATCCACTTTTCTTTGCGTATTGTTGTTGGAAGTGTCGGAATGTTGAGTGCTCGCAGTCGGTTTACATCGTCGCGATATTGGCGAAGTTGCTCATTGTCAGGTTCAACCGCTAGAGCAAACGCCACGTTACTCGCGGTGTATTCATGCGCGCAGAAGACTTGAGTTTCTTCTGGTAGAGACGTTAGTTTGCTCAGTGATTCAAACATTTGCTCAGGCGTACCTTCAAAAATACGACCGCAGCCAGCAGAAAAGAGCACATCACCGCAAAACAGTTTTCCGTCCCCAACGTAACCGATATGGCCCAAAGTATGGCCGGGTAACCCAAGTACTAAGAAAATCTCACCAAACAACTCCAGCTTGTCGCCTTCTTCCATTGGTGTCGTTAGGGTTGGAATTGGCTCTGATTTTGGGCCCACAACGGCGACGTCAGGAAATGCACGCACTAAGTCTGGAACGCCACCAATGTGATCGTTGTGGTGGTGCGTAATTAAAATCGCTTCTAAAGTTAATTCGTTAGCCTGCAGAAATTCTAATACTGGCTTCGCATCGCCCGGATCAACGACTGCGCAGCGCTTATCGCTATTTTGTATCAGCCAGATGTAATTATCATTAAATGCGGGTATGCTTTTGATCTCTAACACGATTCGTTCTCCGTCACCCATTTTAGTCAGGTGGTTAATGAAACCAGCACTCAGCAACAAAACTATACCACACCCGTCGACTTGGTCAGCAATGAACAACGGTCCGTGGGTGCTTGAGTCAATCCAGACCCGACTTGATGAATGGTGCCCGAAACTCTTCGGCTACCATATGCTCAAACTGGGCGGGTTGAGCTGTGAGCTAACCAGCTGTAATTGTAACATTCAACACCAAGTCAACGTAGATATCCAGAACCCGTTGCATAATGTGATTGCAGATGGTTACGAATTACCCTTTTTGGAAAAAAGCTTTGATGTTGTGATACTCGCTCATCAGCTCGACTATGCAAGCGATCCACACCGTTTGTTGCGTGAAGTCGATAGAGTGATGATGGATGATGGCTATGTAATTATTACTGGATTCAACCCATTAAGCTTGACTGGATTAGCGAGTTTGCTTCCATGGCGTAAACATAATTTGCCTTGGAGTGGACGAATGTTTACGTCGAACCGCATCAAAGATTGGTTAGGGTTACTTAATTATCAAGTGATTCATTGTGATCGTTATGCGCTGTTTCCGATGAAACGTTACCGTACGATGTGGACATGGTTGGAAAATAGTCTTGGTGATTGGGCATCACCCGCTGGGAGTTTGTATTACATAGTCGCGCGGAAACGGACATACCCTCTCAAGCCTATCAAACCGCATTGGCGCTTGAAGAAAAAGCTCACACCACTTGGGGTGATGAATCGAGAGGGTAACACTATGAGGAAAGAATCTCGCTAAGAGGGTTGGTAACCTGTATCTTCCTCAGTTGGGTTTTCTGCAGCAGTCCGGGCTAGCTCATCACACATTTCGTTCTCACGATGGCCCGCGTGGCCTTTTACCCAATGCCATTCAACTTGATGGCGTGCGGTTTCTTTGTCTAGAGCTTGCCATAAATCGGCATTCTTCACGGGTTTTTTATCCGCTGTTTTCCAACCACGCTTCTTCCAGTTATGGATCCACTGAGTAATACCTTGGCGCACATATTGGCTGTCAGTCGTTAAAGTGACTTTACAAGGTTGTTTTAACGTCTGTAGCGCGACGACAGCCGCCAACATTTCCATGCGGTTGTTGGTAGTTAACGTATAGCCTTTGGAAAGTGTCTTTTCTACGTCTTTGTAACGCAATACTATGCCGTAACCACCTGGTCCTGGGTTACCTAAACAAGAACCGTCAGTGAAAATCTCAACGTGTTTGGTCATATTTTTTGGTACTATTAGCCGAAACATTTAATAAAGCATAGTCTGACATACATAACCTTATGAATACCAGCAGCAATTCTGAATATAACCGCATTGTCGTTCTCGATACCGAAACCACAGGTATGAACCGCGAGGGTGGTCCTCACTACATGGGACACCGCATTATTGAAATCGGTGCCGTGGAGATCATCAACCGTAAGCTGACTGGTCGTCACTTCCACGTTTATTTAAAACCCGATCGTGAAATCCAACCAGAAGCGGTTGAAGTTCACGGTATTACGGATGAATTCTTGGTTGATAAACCGGAATACGCGAGCGTGCACCAAGAGTTTCTTGAGTTTATTAAAGGCGCAGAACTTGTTGCCCACAACGCGCCCTTCGATACCGGCTTTATGGATTACGAGTTTGGCATGCTCGATCCTAACATCGGCAAAACGGACGACTACTGCAAGGTGACCGATACCCTTGCTATGGCGAAGAAAATCTTCCCTGGTAAGCGAAACAACCTTGATATCTTATGTGAACGTTACGGTATTGATAACTCGCACCGTACACTCCACGGAGCTTTGCTCGATGCGGAGATTCTAGCCGACGTTTACCTCTTTATGACGGGTGGTCAAACGAGTCTAGAATTTAACGCGAATAAACAAGAGGGTGGGGTAGAAACCATTCGTCGTATTGAAGGAAGAAAAGCGCTAAAGGTTTTGCGCGCAAGTGCCGATGAACTAGAAGCTCACCAAAAAAGATTAGAGTTGGTGAACAACTGTATTTGGCATCAATAGGAGAAGCTATGTTGAGGGCTTTGTTGGTCGCGTTTTTAGCGATATGGAGTAGTCTCTCGAGTGCTGCGAGTGAATCTACAATGTCTTTGTTAGACAATCGCTTTCGAGTTGATCCAACCATCGAGCAGATCACGTTTTTGGTTTATCGTGAGCAAAGTTCTCAGCCAGTTGTTTTAGTCCGTCCTGACGGTAAAAAATACTATGCTTGGGGCTCTTACGACAATGTACGTTGGTATCAAGAAGCCTCACTCGATATTATTTCCGTTGATAACCCTATGCCAGGTCCATGGCAGGCTGTGGGGAAAGTTACGCCTAAAAATAACATCCGCTTAATTTCTCACCTAAAGCTCAGTACGGATCTGTTCCCAAACCGATTATATAATGGGGAAGCGCTTAAGTTTACAGCTCGCCTGACCTCCGACGGCAAACCTCTTGTACTGCGCGACTTCCTTGATCGCGTGAATCTGCGCGTGACATTTACCAAGTTTGTCGAAAATGAAGATGAGCTGATCAAAGAAGCACGTCCAGTGCCGATGGTTGTGGGTGAGTTTTCTGATGACGGCCGAGGCTTGGATGAAAAAGCAGGGGATGGAGTGTTCACGGTTCAGCTCCCAATAGACGTTGAGCCTGGTAAGTACCGTGCGCGCATCACGTCTGGCAATGGCGTATTCTTACGAGCGCAAGAGCAAGTCATCTTGGTTTATCCGAACCCAATCTCTCGTACTTTTATTCAGGCTCGTAATCCCGATAAGCCACACCAATTAGTGGTGAGTGGCGAGCAAGGTATGATTGCACCAGGCTCTATTGCAGTCACAGTGAAAAAGGACGCTCCCGATGGTTTCATTAGTTACAGCCAAGGACAGGTCTCTAAAGATGGAATGAGAGTTACGTTGAACCTCAATAACGATGCTGAGCTTGGTAAGTACGCATGGCGCGGCGAGATCTTTGCCACTGATTTTGCAACTCAGCGCTCGTTGGTGTTTCCTATCCCAGAGCAAACCTTCAGTGTTGTTGATGAAGTTGATCTAGAAGCTGCTCGAATTGCAAAAGAAGCTGAATTAGCCGAACAGCGCCGTATTGAAATGGAAAAGCAAATTATCGCTGAGCGAGAGGCTGAGCGTAAGCGCAGCATGATTATTATCGCGGTGGGTAATTTGATAATGCTGCTGATTGTGATCATTGCATGGATAGTCTGGCGCAAAATTAAAGCGAAGCGCGATGCCATGCCAGAGATGCAATTAGAAGTACCAAAGAAATAGTAGTAACACATAAAGCGAGAAACGGAGCCAATCGGCTCCGTTTTTTTATCAAGTTACCAAGTTGGAAGAAGAAAAATGGATAAATTATGAATATTTAAGTTTACTGTATTCAAATATATGTTTGGGATTTTATATAAATAATATATCATTTTTACTTTCTAAATTGGTTGCATTTTTAATGTGACTAACTTTCAAAACAATCAATTAAAGATAAAGAAATAATGAATAAAATTTTAGCTTTTTTTTGTGCAGTGATAATTGTAGGTTGTTCTTCTATTGATAATGGTGTTAATAATCCAGATTCGGGAAGTAATAATTTAAAATCACTTGATACCTTCACTTTCGATCCCTTAAGTAAAATCCAAAAAGTAGAAATACCAACTTATTATGATGGCTTGTTTGATACAGCAAGACCCTATTTAGATGAAAAGTACCCTTACACCTATGTCAGTAAACCTCAAGCATACATAATTGATGACGAGATTATTTCTTTTGCTCCTTGGTTTCCTGTCGAAGGAAGGTTTACGGTTTTTCCAACCGCTCACTATATAGTTATAACTCAAGAAACCGAGAGTGGCTTAGTCTCCGCACGATTTAATCATGAACAAGTAATTAAGCTGTTAAGTGAAGAGTATAAAATTACTGAGCATACAAGTCCGTTTTTTCATTATGTTCTAGAGGTTTCTCCAAGTGAACAAGCCAATTTTGTAGAAGATATCCATAAAAAATTGAGTAGACTTCCTTCAGAATAAGGATTGTTGGTTGAATTTTGGTCAATAAAGTCAGGGGTTCTGGCTTTATTGATTGCATGGAGTTCTATTTATATTGATTTGGGCTTTGTAATAGGTAGTACGCCATAATAACAAGAGCCGATCTTTTAGGGTTTCTGGATAAATATTCAGCTGTGCGTGATAAATAAGAATAAGTAAACGCGAGGTCTCTGATGAAATACAAAAAGCGTCAGAAGTATAAATACACTCTCCATTCTGAAGAAAAGATTGAGACTCACATTTCAGTGAGTAACGCGTATGACAGCCCTTTTCTTAGTTTGTCCAAACAAGGCGTGTTAACGATTAAAAAGGGCTATGCATGGGATGGAGCGAGTGGGCCAGCGTTAGACACAAAAAACATTATGAAAGCTTCTTTAGTGCATGATGCTCTTTACCAACTCATGAGGGAAGAGGTGTTGCCTCAAAGTGCTCGAAAGCATGCGGATACGTTGTTGAGAGAAACATGTTTAGAAAAAGGAATGTCTAGCTTCAGAGCAACTTATATCTATTATGGCGTCAGAGTTGTCGGCGGGTTCTTTTCTAGACCCGATACTTTGTGTGCTTAATGGGAACATCTTTCCAACGTATAACTGTTTATTTATACAGTTTAGTTATGTAAGCTCCAAGGTGATACAAAGGAGTAGTACATAATGACAATAAGATATGAAGAGCATGTGCCAAGCCCGAAAGAATACTGTGATATGCGTATAAAAGCCGGGCTATCACCTAAATCGTTGAAAGCTGCTGAAATTGGCCTACCCAATTCGTTATATGGCGTATCTGTTCGGGATGAAGGAAAGCTCATTGCAATGGGTCGGGTTGTTGGTGACGGGGCGTGTAACTTCGAAATTGTCGACGTTGCCGTTGATTCTGATTATCAAGGTAACGGTTTAGGTAGAAAAGTCATGGAATACATCGACGGTTATCTTTCTTCTGTTGCACTTGAAGGCTCTTACGTTTCTATGATTGCTGATGAACCGGTCTTTTACGAAAAGCTTGGTTATAGGCTGGTGGCTCCTAAAAGCCAAGGGATGACAAAAAAGTTTAAGCCAAAGGCATAACACGTATTCAGCTGTGAAGATAAGCACTAGAAAACAGGAGTTTAATTTCCTGTTTTCTATATTAAATTTGTATTTAAGCCACTTCTGGAATTGGTTTGGGTGGCTGCTCTAAATCAGGCTCTTTTTGAACAGTAGGAATTTGTCCCTCACCCACAGCACTGATGTAACAGCCACTAAGTTTAATGGCAAGGTACATATCAGCTCGCAGTAAGATGCCTCCTTCACTGGTGCTGATACCAGTAAGCTCACACCATTGACGAAGACGTCGTTTCCTTCCTGCTAGGATTAAGCGTACGCCTCTCTTTTTCAAAGTATTGTGAATATCTGCCAGTGTTGCCATCACACTGAGATCCAAGTGAGTAAAGCTCGACACGGCGTCGATGACAACGCAACTTGCGTCTTTGTGATGCTCTGCCTGCTCTAACACTCTACGTTTAAAGTAAGGAGCGTTGAAGTAAGTTAGCGGTGAGTTAAAGCGGTAAATCACCATTCCAGGAATAGGCGATGCTTTTCCTGAGTCGTCGATGGTCCGAATGGTACCTTTTTCATCCAGGCCAAGTAGCTGATCACTCGGCCGCATGACAATACGTAAAAATTGAAACAGCCCTAGCAGTACCGCCAAAGTGATCCCCGGTATTACACCCACGATCAACACAGAAATAAAAGTAATGATGGCCAGATAAAATGCATCTTTGTCACGAGATTTTAATTTCCAAATTGCTTTAAGATCGAGCAGCGATAGGGACGCAATGATCAATACAACACCAAGTGAAGCGATAGGGATGAACTGCAAAGGCTCGTAAATAAATACCGCAATAATGGCAATAGTGATTGCAGCGACAATCGAAACTAATTGAGATTTACCGCCATTTGCATCATTGACGGCTGTGCGTGAGTCAGCGCCGCTTATCGCGAAACCTTGCGAAAACGCTGAGGCAATGTTGGCAAAACCCAACGCCTGAAACTCTTTATTAGCATCAATATCATAACCGTTTTTAGCAGCGAAACTGCGGGCGGTGAGCATCATGCTAACAAAACTGACAATCGCAAGGTTGAGAGCCGGGACCACTAGTTCACGAACTTCACCTAGCTCAAACTCCGGTGTTTGAAACTGAGGGAAGCCACCTTGAGTGAGTCCGACAACCGATACGCCCATCTCTTGTAAATGGAAAAACCAAACTGACGCAGTAGTTACGAGGATCGCCAGCATGGCAGCAGGCCAAGTTGGTCGGTAGCGTTTGGTGAGCAAATAAACGACAACCGTCACGATACTCAGAGTTACAGTAGGCCAATGAAGCTCGGTTAGTCGTTGTGGAGCTTCCCATAAACGTTCCAGTAAATAACGTTGCTCGTATTTCAAACCGACTACTTTCGCAAACTGACCAACGATAATTGTGAGAGCAACACCGTTGAGTAGACCCAAAAGAATCGGACGAGAAAGGAAATCTGCAAACACCCCTAGCTTGAAACGACTTGCCAGTACACACCAAATCCCCGTCATCGCTGTCATGGTCATAACCAACTGCCAATGTTTTGTGGGGTCACCTGCGGCAAGTGGTGTCACAACAGCAGCGATCACTGCACAGGTTGCTGCATCGGGTCCGACAATGAGTTGCCGAGATGTGCCCATCATGGCGTAAACCAACATTGGCAGTACACACGAATACAGACCGACAATTGCGGATACACCAGTTAACTGTGCATAAGCTATGGCAACTGGCAGTGCAACCGCGACAACAGAAAAGGCGGCTCTAAAGTCGTTAACAAACCATTCTTTTTGATAATGCTTAAGCTGAACAAGCCCTGGGAACCACTGTGCGAGTAATATTTTAGCCAACGGATTTACCATATATGTGAGTGAGTTACTTAAAGTATACACCGCTTAGTTGGAACGTCTGTGAGTTAGTTATCACTGGAAATCGGGGAAAAGATTGGAGTGCGAGGATTTTATTGCGCAGGGGGGCTTTGTAGTGTGAGGTGTTATGAATCCGATTCTGGAAGCAATAAAAAACGGGAGCTGATACTCCCGTTTGTGGTCTCAGATTCTAGAGTTACGCGACACTATCCATCTGAGGGTATAGCGGCTTTGCGGCAAGCAGTTCCGGCTCAAAATCGTCAACGTTGATTGTATCTAGACGATGCTGTTCCGCTTCTCTGAGTAGATCGGCTTCTTCTTGCGTGATAAAGCCTTGCTCTAGCCCTTCCTGAGCAATCATATCCAAACGTAAGAATGGGCGACGCTTACCCTGCGCTTTACATACTTTGTCAAACACAGGCTCAGCTTGAAGAATGACTGATAGTGCAAGTTCAATCTTACCTGCTGCGTTGTGCTCGGTTGGTTCAAGGTATTGACCGCGACCAATGCGTGAGCGCGTTGCACTTGGCGTTTGTAGAATGCGCGCCACTTTACTGTCTAGTTTATCGCTTGGTGCTTTGCGTACGCGACCAAATGGCATGATTAATACGCGTAGCGCACGGCCAATTACTTTGTTCGGGAAGTTTGCTAAGAATTCATCTACTGCCACTTCCGCTTGTTTCAAACTGTCTTGTAGACCCCAGTGTACTAATGGTAAATCTTCGACTGGACGGCCATCTTGCTCAAAACGTTTCAACGTCGCAGAGCTCAAATATAGCTGGCTTAGAATGTCACCAAGACGTGCTGATAGACGCTCTTTACGCTTCAAAGAGCCACCTAGCACTGCCATTGAGATATCCGATAGCAGAGCAAGGTTTGCACTGTAACGGTTCAATTGTTGGTAGTAACGCTTGGTTGCATCTTTGGTTGGTGATGAAGAGCCCAGACCGTCGCTAAAACCAAACCAAATACTGCGCACTAGGTTACTCATTGTAAAGCTCACGTGACCAGCAAGCGCTTTATCAAATTTCTCGACAGCATTACTTGCTTCAGAATACGCCGCGTTCATTTCTTCAAGAACGTACGGATGGCAACGGATTGCGCCTTGGCCAAAGATGATCATTGAGCGTGTTAGAATGTTAGCACCCTCAACCGTTACCGCGATTGGCGCACCTTGGTAACCACGAGCTAGGAAGTTAGAAGGTCCCATACAGATACCTTTACCGCCTACGATGTCCATTGCATCGATGATGCTTTGCTGGCCGCGGTGCGTACAGTGATACTTCACGATAGCTGAGATTACTGATGGCTTTTCACCTAAGTCGATACCCGCAACGGTTAAGTTGCTTGCTGCATCCATCACGTAAGCATTACCACCCAAGCGTGCTAATGGTTCTTCAACCCCTTCCATATGACCGATCGGCTGTTTGAACTGACGGCGAATACGTGAGTAAGCACCGGTTGCCATTGCCGCAGTTTTGATGCCACCTGTTGAGTTTGAAGGTAGTGTGATACCACGTCCAACCGACAGACACTCAACCAGCATACGCCAACCTTGGCCCGCCATTTTTTCGCCACCGATAATGAAATCGATAGGAACAAAGATGTCTTTACCGCGCGTTGGACCATTTTGGAATGGCACATTGAGTGGGAAGTGTCGGTTACCAATCTCAACACCTTTGACATCAGTTGGGATAAGCGCACAAGTGATGCCAAGATCTTCTTTGTCGCCTAGCAAACCTTCAGGATCGCGAAGTTTAAATGCTAAGCCTAGTACCGTTGCGACTGGCGCTAGGGTGATGTAGCGCTTGTTCCAAGTCAGGCGCATACCCAGTACTTCTTTTCCTTCCCATTCGCCTTTACAGACCACACCGTAATCTGGAATAGATCCAGCGTCAGAACCCGCTTCTGGACTTGTTAGGGCGAAACAAGGGATTTCCTTACCTTCAGCTAGACGCGGTAAGTAATGATTTTTTTGATCTTCAGTACCGTAGTGTTGCAGTAGCTCACCTGGGCCCAAAGAGTTAGGAACACCAACGGTAGACGATAGAACGCCAGAAACACCCGTTAATTTTTGTAGTACCAAAGATTGCGCGTATGCTGAGAATTCCAGACCACCGTACTTTTTCTTAATGATCATGGCGAAGAACTTATGATCTTTCAGGTATTGCCAAACTTCTGGCGGTAAGTCCGCGAGTTCATGGGTCACTTGGAAATCACTCACCATGGCGCACACTTCATTCACAGGGCCGTCTAAAAAGGCTTGTTCTTCCGCACTTAACTTAGGTGCTTGAATCGCGTGTAGCTTTTGCCACTCTGGTTTGCCTTTAAATAGTTCGGCTTCCCACCAGACGGTACCTGCGTCTAACGCTTCTTTTTCGGTTTGAGACATAGCTGGCAGCACTTTCTTGAAAAGCACTAACGCTTTGCGGCTAATTAAAGACTGACGTACGCCAGGAACCGCTAGCACAGCTGCGGCGAGAACGTAAATCGCCCAACCAATAACGCCGACAGTACCAGCTACTGTAAGAGCCAGCATGGCTGCGGTGAGTAAGCTAATAGATTTCACGAGAGACATGCGGTGGTAGAGCGTAATGCCTAGCACGATCGCCATCGTGATGATTGAGAGCAAGATGTCCATATGTATTTTCCTTTTCAGACTTTATAAGTTTTGTACGTCTGTATGTTAGGTAAGAGGTCTAACCAGTTGGTTTAAGTGTAATCAAAATATTAAGGAAATGTAAAACATAAGATTGGATAAAAAGTGATCTAAGTAGAGTTAAAATTCTAAAGTTGAGATTTGAGTGATGGTTTCATGAGCAAGTTGACAAGTTTATTACCATCACTAATCTAAATCTGTTGGTTCACTATCGACACTAATTCTCGTTTGTGGGTAAACTCAGAGTAATCAAACCCGAGTTCAGGTTTATGAAATGTCCGATACCAAATTGGTATCAGAACAATTTGCTCAGTGAGTCAAGAGCTGACTGAAGCCGAAATAATAAAGAGAACGTCTTATGTACCATGATCTGATTAGAAGTGAATTAAACGAAGCTGCTGAAGTGCTCAACAAATTTTTAAGCGATGACCATAACATTGCGCAAATCGAAGCAGCGGCGAAAATGATTGCTGACTCATTCAAGCAAGATGGTAAAGTATTGTCGTGTGGTAACGGTGGTTCTCACTGTGATTCAATGCACTTTGCCGAAGAGCTAACAGGCCGTTACCGAGAAAATCGTCCTGGCTATGCTGGTATTGCTATTTCAGATCCAAGCCACCTTTCTTGTGTGAGTAATGACTTTGGTTATGACTTCGTGTTTTCACGTTATGTAGAAGCGGTTGGTCGAAAAGGTGACGTACTGTTTGGTCTGTCGACGTCAGGTAACTCAGGTAACATCCTGAAAGCGATTGAAGCAGCACAAGCGAAAGGCATGAAGACGATTGCGCTAACAGGCAAAGATGGCGGCAAAATGGCAGGCCTTGCAGATATTGAAATTCGCGTGCCACACTTTGGTTATGCAGACCGCATTCAGGAAATTCATATTAAGATTATTCATATCATCATCCAGTTGATTGAAAAAGAGATGGAATAATCGTTTTACGGCCACCGTTTCGAGCTGTGTTGTTAGGGAGTTTTTTAAACCATGTGTGAATTGCTCGGTATGAGCGCTAATGTTCCAACGGATATTTGTTTCAGTTTTACTGGGCTCATGCAGCGTGGAGGTCGAACCGGCCCACACCGTGACGGATGGGGGATCACCTTCTACGAAGGGAAGGGCTTTCGAACCTTCAAAGATCCCAAGCCAAGTTGTGAGTCTAAAATTGCAGAGTTGGTACAAAATTATCCCATCAAAAGTCGTGCGGTCGTTAGTCATATCCGACAGGCGAATCGTGGTGGTGTTAATTTAGAAAATACTCATCCCTTTACACGTGAGCTGTGGGGTAGGTATTGGACGTTTGCGCATAACGGTCAGCTCTCTGGCTATCAAGACTTGCATACAGGTCGACATCGACCTGTCGGTGAAACAGATAGTGAACTGGCATTTTGCTGGTTATTGAAGCAAATGGAAGATCGATATCCTGAGCCACCAAAGGATATGGAGTCGGTATTCTTATATGTTGCTAAATGTTGTGATGAGCTAAGAGAGAAGGGTGTATTTAACATGCTTCTGAGTGATGGTGAGTATGTAATGACGTATTGCACCAATCATTTGTATTGGATCACAAGACGCGCACCGTTTGGAAAAGCCGCGTTGCTTGATGAAGATGTGGAAATTAACTTCCAAGAAGAAACAACGCCACACGATATCGTTTCTGTGATCGCAACTCAACCTTTGACGGGCAACGAAGCTTGGCAGCGTATGAAACCTGGCGAATACGGCTTGTTTCACCTAGGTGAACTAGTCAAAAATAATGCCTCTGAACTGGTAAATGTGCCGTTTGCGGCGGCTAAGCCGGGCAATCAAGCGCCAACCGAACCGTTAGAGTGATGGTCTCTTACTCTGAATATAAAAATAAAGCTCGCTTAATCGCGAGCTTTATTTTTATGCGTTTTAAACCGAGGGCGGATACGGATGAGCATTCTTACTTTCTAGAGTGCTGGTAGTAGAGTCCTAGTCTCGCTAAGGCTTGCTGTAAAGACGTAACTGATAGAAATTTCTCATAAAACATCTCGTCAGTCTGAACGGTGAAGAACGAACCAGATTCAGAATCTACTTTCCGAGTGTTATGTTACTCAAGTGGTTATGGGATTTTTTAGAATGTTGGGTTTTAGGTTTCTAGTCTCACCATGGTTTTCTTGAATCAAGTTTATAAGTATTAAAACAACCAAGAGCAGCCCTCAGGCTGCTCTTTTGTGCTTGGAGTTTATTATTCAGGGCTACTCATCTGAGGCGTACCCATGTACGCCAAGCTCTGCGCCATCTAAATAGGCTTTACCATCCTTCATGATCAACCGCTCGTCTACCAGCCACTTAGCCACCATAGGGTAGATTCGGTGCTCCTGCGCCTGAACACGTGCCGCAAGTACACTAGCATCATCGTCTTCGAACACAGGAACTTTTGCTTGCAGTATGACAGGGCCACCATCAAGCTCTTCCGTTACAAAGTGCACACTCGTACCATGTTCTTTATCGCCAGCATCAATTGCTCTCTGGTGTGTGTGTAGCCCAGGATATTTTGGTAGAAGAGAAGGGTGGATATTGATCATCTTACCCATGTAATGAGAAACAAATGCGCTGCTCAGAATGCGCATGTAACCAGCAAGAATAATCACGTCTGGTTGGTATTCATCTATTTGACTCATTAGCTCTGCATCAAAGCTTTCACGCGAGCTGAATGCTTTAGGGTCGACAAAGTGACCGTCTACATCAAACTTTTTTGCACGTTCTAAACCAAAAGCATCTGCTTTGTTAGAGAACACGGCTGCCACTCGTGCGTTTGGCATGCTGTCTTCGCAAGCTTCCAAGATAGCTTGCAGGTTACTTCCGTTACCCGAGATGAGGACCACAAAGTTTTTTAGGGTATGGTTTTTCATGATGTCGAGAGCGCCTTGGTATTGTAGGTTGGAGTTATGTAGCTTCTAAACTACCTACTAATAGAATGGTTTTTAGTGTTCTAGATAGCAAAATGAGGACCTAGTCATCTAGTGTCCTCATTCTTCTTATCTTTTGAGCTCGATTTGCAAATTATTGGATTTCAACTTGCTCTTCGTTCGCGTCTGCTTGTGCGATTTGACCAATCACCCACGCGTTTTCGCCTTCTTCTTTAAGAAGAGCAACTGCTGCGTCTGCCTGGTCTTTCGGTAGTGCGACGATTAGACCTACACCACAGTTGAATGTGCGGTACATTTCGTGTGTGTCGACGTTGCCTTTCTCTTGTAGCCACTTGAAGATAACTGGCCATTCCCAACTGTTACCATCGATAACTGCTTTCGTGCCTTCAGGCAGTACGCGTGGGATGTTTTCCCAGAAACCACCACCAGTGATATGAGAAATCGCATGGATGTCGTGTTTCTCAATCATCTTAAGTGCTGACTTGATGTAAATTTTTGTTGGTTCTAGTAGGTGCTCACCAATAGTGCGGCCTGCTAGCTCTTCGCTCTTATCTGCACCAGATACTTCTAGGATCTTACGGATAAGGGAGTAACCGTTTGAGTGTGGGCCGCTTGAGCCAACAGCGATAAGTGCATCACCAGCAGCGACTTTCGTGCCGTCAATCACGTCTTCTTTTTCTACTACGCCAACACAGAAACCAGCTACGTCGTAGTCTTCGCCTTCATACATGCCCGGCATCTCCGCAGTTTCGCCACCAATTAGGGCACAACCTGCTTGAACACACCCTTCAGCGATACCTGAAACAACATCCGCTGCGGTATCAACGTCTAGTTTGCCTGTTGCATAGTAATCTAGGAAAAACAGTGGCTCTGCGCCTTGCACGATAAGATCATTTACACACATTGCCACTAGGTCGATGCCGATCGTGTCGTGCTTGTTCATATCCAGTGCTAGGCGAAGTTTTGTGCCAACGCCATCAGTACCAGAAACCAGTACAGGTTGTTTGTATTTAGTTGGCAATTCGCATAGCGCGCCAAAACCACCGATACCACCCATAACTTCAGGGCGACGAGTACGTTTTACCGCACCCTTAATACGATCCACAAGCGCGTTGCCTGCATCAATATCTACACCAGCGTCTTTATAGCTAAGAGAAGAGTTGTTACCACTCACAGGGAAGTCCTCGGTATTAAGTTGGATATGAAAACGGCGCTATTCTAACAGTGCTTAAACATAGATAGCAAACGTTTGCGTCTGTTTTTTTCTTTAGTGATTTATCCTGATATCCCTGTGAAAATCATGTATAATCTGAAGGTTTGTTTAAATATTGCCAACTATAGCCGGAGATGGACATGAAAGTTGTTGAAGTAAAGCACCCTCTAGTAAAACATAAAATTGGTCTAATGAGAGAAGGTGACATCAGCACAAAACGTTTTCGTGAGTTAGCGACTGAGGTCGGTAGCCTACTTACTTACGAAGCAACGTCAGACTTTGAAACAGAAAAAGTGACCATTGATGGTTGGAACGGTCCGGTAGAAGTAGACCAGATTAAAGGTAAAAAAGTAACCGTAGTGCCAATCCTACGTGCAGGTCTAGGCATGATGGATGGAGTTCTTGAGCACATGCCAAGCGCACGTATCAGTGTTGTGGGTATTTACCGTGATGAAGAAACGCTTGAGCCAGTTCCTTACTTCAACAAGCTTGCTTCAAACATCGAGGAGCGTATTGCGCTTGTTGTTGACCCAATGCTTGCAACAGGTGGTTCTATGATTGCTACTATCGATCTCCTAAAAGAGAAAGGTTGTAACCAAATCAAAGTGCTGGTACTTGTTGCTGCACCAGAAGGTATTGAAGCGCTAGAAAAAGCACACCCAGATGTTGAGCTATACACTGCGGCAATCGATGAGAAGCTTAATGACAAAGGCTACATCGTTCCGGGTCTAGGCGATGCAGGTGATAAGATCTTCGGTACTAAGTAATTCTTTGATGTATTACTATGACTGAACAGAAAAAGGCTTGGTGAAAACCAAGCCTTTTTGTATCTACAAGAGGAGAAGAGTAAGACACGCCACCTAATAAAGCGGCGCAAACGAACTATTTCGCGCTTTCTTCTTCCATTTGTGCGTTATCCACAACGTGGTTTTCACCTAAATCGTTTGGTAGCACAAGGTTAAGAATAATTGCCACGATACCGCATAGGCTCACACCTTGTAGACTGAACTCACCAATACCGAAAGCCATACCACCAATGCCAAACACAAGGGTTACGGCAACAATCACTAGGTTACGAGACTTATGTAAATCAACGTTATTCTTGATCAGTGTGTTGAGGCCTACCGTTGCGATAGAGCCGAACAGCAGAATCATGATACCGCCCATGACAGGAACTGGAATCGTTTGAAGAACCGCACCTAGCTTACCTACCAATGCAAGTACGATTGCGGTGATTGCTGCCCAAGTCATGATCACAGGGTTAAATGCTTTGGTTAGCATTACCGCTCCTGTTACTTCACTGTAAGTGGTGTTTGGTGGAGCACCCACCATCGAAGCTGCGATAGTTGCCACCCCGTCACCTGCGATTGTGCGGTGAAGGCCTGGTTTTTTCAGGTAGTTTTTACCTGTAACGTTTGAGATAGCAAGCATGTCACCTACGTGCTCAACCGCAGGTGCGATAGCGACAGGAATCATGAACAAAATTGCGTTGATATTGAACTCTGGCGCGGTGAAGTTTGGCATGGCTAGCCAAGCCGCTTGTTCTACGGGAGTGAAATCAACCACACCGTAGAATAGAGAAACAGAGTAACCAGCAAGAATACCACCAACAATAGGAACGAGCTTCAAAAAGCCTTTTGCAAAAACGCTGAGTACAATGGTTGTGAGCAGTGAGACCGCCGAGATAATGATCGCAGCATCACCATTAACTAGCTGTGCAGCTCCATCACCAGTTTTACCTACCGCCATGTTCACTGCCGTTGGGGCAAGGCCAAGGCCGATAACCATGATCACAGGGCCAACGACAACGGGCGGGAGAATTTTATGGATAAATCCAACACCGCGCACTTTGATCATCGCCCCTAGAGCCACATAAACTAAGCCCGCTGCCATCAAGCCGCCCATCGTTGCACCGATACCCCAAGTTTGGATACCGAACATAATAGGAGCAATAAACGCAAAAGAAGAGGCAAGGAAGATGGGAACAGAACGTTTAGTCATTAATTGGAAGAGGAGAGTACCGACACCGGCACCAAAGAGGGCTACGTTTGGATCAAGGCCAGTTAGGAGCGGCACAAGCACCAAAGCACCAAAAGCGACAAAGAGCATTTGAGCGCCTTGTAACGCGTTTTTCATAATAATTCCCTATTTTCAAGATACGCAGACAAATCCGGCGAATACTATCATCCTGCAATCGTTTGCAATGTTGCATAGATCAAACTTTCGATTGAATTTTTCTCATAAATAGCACTTTTGAGAGTTGCTTGCTTGCAAATTGTCCTCTTTTACGTGTCTTGCGTGAAGATGAAAAATGGACAGCCTAACTTGTTGAGATAGCTTAATAAGCAATGAGTTTATTATAAAAAATAGCACTGAAGCGCTGGTTGAGGCCCGAGTTAACAAAGCTGGTCATAATACAGACAATTTACTCAGTACTTGCCTTGCTCAAGATTTGATAGTTGCTTATTATTCGGGTTCTTGTTCAGAGGATTATAAAAACTATGCGCTATTTAGCTCTCTTACTGATAGGTTGGTTGTCCCTACCAGTATATGCATTAACTCAGGTGGATATCTATCGTGCCGAAGTGGTTATCGACAGTGAGCAGAACGACGGTGAGTCTTTGGCTCGTCAACAAGGTATGCAGGATGTGATTGTTCGAGCGACCGGTTCTCAATCCTCTTTAAGCAATCCAGTGATTAAAAAGGCACTTAGCTCAAGTGCGCGTTACATTTCTCAACTGAGCTATGGGCAGGTTGATGGAAAAGCGAGCCTAAAAATGTTGTTTAACAACGACCAAATCAGCTCTCTTTTAACACAAGCACAATTGCCATCTTGGTCGCCAAATCGTGCCAATATTTTAGTTTGGATGGTTGAAGAACAGGGTTACGATCGTAACATTGCGTGGGAACATTCTGAATCTTCAAATGTTGCAGCACTTCTTAGCGCAGCGAAATTAAGAGGCCTACCAATCACTATCCCGGTTGGGGACTTTGATGATGTAACCGGTGTTAATGTCTCTGATCTTTGGGGCGGCTTTATTGAGCCAATTGGTCAAGCCAGCCTGCGCTACCCAGCTGACGCCGTTTTGGTTGTACGAGCTCAAGGTGAACAAATTCGTTGGACACTCTACGACCAGTCGCCAACGAGAATTGTAGAAGCGCAACGTTCTCCGCGTAGCGGGTCTGCATCAGGTGCTAATGCTATTGCAGAAATGGTGGATGGCATCGCAGACTACTATGCAAGTAAGAGTGCAGTTGTGGTTTCAGGAAAGTCTTCAAAGGCGCTAGCAGTGAAAGTCCTTAATGTAACCTCTGCCACGGACTTCTTCCGTTTAGAGAATGCGCTAAAACAACTTAATTCGGTTGCGGGTACAGAGATTAAGCGTGTTCAAGGGGACGAGTTAACGCTCAACATCCACCTTTTGGCATCACAACAAGCTTTTGAGAAAGAAGCTTCTTCTATTTCTCAGTTAATGGTTTTTGAAGATCCTTTAGGTGAAGTTGATGCCCCAGCTTCAACTCAAGAAGAAGAGCCATTGGTTCAGAGTAATGAAGCAAAAGACGCCGCGACGCCAAAAGAAGCGCAGCCTGAAGTACCAGTAGATATTGTGGCAGAAGCAAGTGACGAAACACAGCCAACTCAGCCGATGATTGTGGAGCCTGTCCGAGAACAGTATGACTTGATCTACGAGTGGCGCTCGGCATCGTAATCTCCTTGGTAGCGTTCCAGGCGTGAAACGCAAGGATCAAAGACCAATGTGGTAAGCATAAAAAAGAGTCGCAATAGCGACTCTTTTTGTTTTCTAAATTCGTATTCGAACCAATGATCAGTGATTGACTGCGATTGGCGTTATTTATTGAATTTCGCTTTTTCTTCTTTTTCTACTTGAGAGAGGCGTTTCAACTTAAGACCTAGCTCTTTGCCTCTCGCTCTAGCAAACAAAATATTACCAGCGAAACCGAGTGAAGTCAGTATCAGTTCCACTGCCGCAAGCCAGCGTTCACCCCCATCCACATAAAGGATGGTCAGCGCATGCAAGAAATACAGCATAAGAACAAAGTTAGCCCAAGCATGAGTGTAAGGCTTACCAGCTAAAATACCAGGCAACGGAAGTAGTAGCGGAATACACCAAGCAATAGCAAGTGTTGTGCTGCTGAGGTGAGGGTGAGGGGATAACGCAAGCTGCCAAATAGCGACCCAGGCTAATAAGGCTAAGTTGCCAAATAAAGCCAGGTAACGATAGGTTTTAGCCTGTGTACCGAGTGGTGTTTGGTCTAAAGAGTCAGACATCGATTAACTATCCTTGATTTTACTAACAGACTTTTAGTTTTAACGCTGCAGTTGCCAGCCTTTTGCCTAATTGTTGTGCCAGGCGAATCTCTTCACTGCTCAGGGTCGCCTCATGGCCTACACTGCTGGCGCCATACGGAGTGCCTCCGGACTGCGTAGTGTGTAACTCTGGCTCGGAATAAGGAATGCCCAAAACCATCATCCCGTGATGCAATAAAGGGGTCATCATGCTTTGTAACGTTGTTTCTTGACCACCATGCATCGAGGACGAAGAGGTAAAGACACAAGCAGGCTTATCGATTAAGTCACCACTGACCCATAAAGATGTAGTCTGATCCCAGAAGTGCTTTAAAGGCGCAGCCATGTTGCCAAACCAGACGGGGCTGCCAAACGCTAGACCGTCGCACGTTTTCAGTTCCTCTAGAGTAACAATTGGATCAGAAGGGGAGTGTGAGTGAGGTGACAATTCTTCAACTGTACGCAAAATTGCTTGGCATTGAGGAGTCGATTCGACTCCTCTTGCTATTTGTCTTGCCAGTTGTTTTGTCGAGCCATGACGGCTGAAATACAAAATAAGGATCTGGCAATCCATTTATAAAATATCCAACACTTGCTCTGGTGGGCGACCAATTTTTGCTTTGCCGTTAGCAACGACTACCGGACGCTCAAACAACTTTGGATTTTTCGCCATTGCTTCGAATAATTGCTCATCGCTGACGGAGTCTTCGCCTAAGCCAAGCTCTTTATATTCACTTTCTTTAGTGCGCATCATTTCACGTACAGATGAAAAGCCAAGCTGGGCGTACAGCGCTTTTAGTTCATCCACGTTAAGTGGTGTGTCTAGGTATTTGACGACTTCCGGTGTAACACCATTTTGCTCAAGCAGTTCAAGTGTTTGACGGCTCTTTGAGCAACGAGGGTTGTGATAAATCACGACTGACATGGTTTTCTCCATTTCGTTATTGTAATGCCATGAATCGATCTCTTTGGATCATGAGTTGGTCGATACGGGCATCGTATCGCGCTTGCTCTAAGCTGCCCAACTTGGCCATTTTACTTGCTTCACTATAATATTGAATCGCTTTATTCCAATTTGCTCGCAATGCCAAAATTTCTGCTCGAGCAGCCAACTCTTCATCGCTACGCCCCAGCGCGTGGTAGCTCTTCGATATTAGGTGCCAGCCATTTGTATCTTCAGGATAGTCATGAGTGTATCTTTGAAGAACTCGCGTGGCTTGATCGTTTTTATTGTCCTCAAGTAGTGCATTGGCATAGTTAATGGTCAATACTTTATTTTGAGGGTTCCGAGATAACGCTTTACGGAGCATCTCGGTCGCTTTTTCTGGCTGCTTCTTCTCGATGTATAAATCCGTCATAGCATCCAAGTAAAACGGGTTACTTGGGTCTTGTTCCAGTAACTTTTTCAAAATTGGTTCCGCTTGAGATAAGCGTTTATTGTCTAAATGCACGAGTGCTCGACCATAATCAAAAGCAGGTGTAATGTCCGCAGAGGCTTTCTTTTGAGTTCGCTCAAACCAGCTCAGGGCGGCTTGTCCATCAATGCCAGCGTAACGAGCCACAATGCGCGCGCGAGCTAGATGATAGTCTATTGAAGGCACAACACGCATTGGAGGATAGGTTCTTGCTCGCGCACGGCTATCGGTAATTCGATCTTCAGGCAGAGGGTGAGTCAGGAGCATTGGTGGCGGTTTACTCGCGTAACGATACTCATCAGCAAGACGGCCAAAAAACCTTGGCATTGCTTGAACATCAAAACCGGCTTTTGCTAGTGTCGAAATACCAAAGCGATCCGCTTCTTTTTCGTTTGCACGAGTGTAGTTGATTTGACTTTGCATGTTGCCCGCGGTTGCTGCTGTAATTGCAGCCATCCCCGCTTCGGGTGAGGCAATTGAAAGTAGTAGTGCCCCCGCAAGTGCGGCTAATGTGGCCGGAGAGCGACGCGCTTGTTCTTCCATACTCCGAGCAAGGTGACGTTGTGTGACGTGCGCTATCTCGTGAGCGACAACAGAGGCCAGCTCACTTTCTGAACGAGCATGAAGAAACAACCCAGAATGCAGCGCTACATAGCCACCAAAAAACGCGAATGCGTTGATATTACGGTCGCGAATCATAAAGAAGTGGAACGGCGTTTTTACATCATTCGCATTGGCCACTAATTTGTGCCCAAGAGAGTCAATATATTCATTGATGACAGGGTCATTAACGATAGGTTTACTGGCTCTGAGCATACGCATATAGGCGTCGCCATAAATCAACTCTTGGTCTATTGAAAGCGTGCCACCAGCAGCTGTGCCAATGTCTGGCAAGTCAATGCTATTGGCATAAGTTGTCGGCGAACTGATGGCAGCAGCAAGACATAAGCAAACTAGCGAGCGAGTGCGTTTTAACATACGTTTACAAGGTTCTCCAAAATACATAAGCATGTGGTTACAGGTCGAGAGCCTATTAACAGCGCCACATACGTTTTGGTTATCCGTGAGGATATAAGCTAACAGTAAGACCGGAAATAAATGAATTGGTTTCGTAAATTATTTTATATCCGAGCTATTTCAGCATGTGGTTAAATCATGTCAGAAGTGCTAGCACCAGCTCAAAAAGCCGTTACAATACAACCCTATCATAAGTGCAGAGCAATACAATGGAATCCATGTTACTTGATTTGCGTGAGCAACGTTGTCCTATGGCACTGTTACTTGCAAAGCGTCATGCTGCTGAGGTCTTTCAAGGAGAAGCAAAGCAGTATCATCAACTTGTCATTCAAGTGGTGGACAACAGCTCTAAACGAGACATTGTGAACTATCTTAGTGCCCAAGGGTACTCAGTTGATTGCCAATCTACATCAGAGCACTACACATTGACTGTCTTCAATAAGGAATCCGCATAAGATGTTTGAAATGGTTAGTCGTTGGTATAAACGACGTTTCTCTGACCCTCACGCAGTAAGTCTCGTCGCGATCTTGCTGTTTGGCTTTATCACCATTTACTTCTTTGGACACTTGATTGCGCCATTACTTGTCGCGATCGTTTTGGCTTATCTACTTGAATGGCCAGTTGTCAAAATGTGTCGTATAGGCGTGCCGCGCACCTTGTCGGTTATTATCGTTATCTTGGTCTTTGTCGGGTTGATGTTAATTGCGTTGTTTGGCTTGGTTCCGACGATTTGGACTCAGGTCGGTAATCTAATTAACGATATTCCGAACATGTACAACGGGCTACAAAAGTTTATTGTCACATTGCCAGAGCGCCATCCTGAACTAGCCAATTTAGAAATAGTAGAAACCGTGGTGACGAACGCCAAAAACCAAGCACTGGGGCTGGGTGAAAGTGTCGTCAAAGGGTCGCTTGCTTCATTAGTTAGCATTGCAACGCTAGCGGTATATTTGATCTTAGTGCCACTCCTTATCTTCTTTTTGCTTAAAGACAAAGAAGAAATGCTGCGAATCGCAAGCGGTATTCTGCCGAAAAACCGTAAATTGGCGAATAAAGTTTGGCATGAAATGAACGAGCAGATATCAAATTACATTCGCGGTAAAGTGTTAGAGATTTTAATCGTGGGCGGTGTGAGCTACGTGACTTTTGCCCTTTTAGATCTTCGTTACTCGGCGTTGCTTGCCGTAGCCGTTGGTCTGTCGGTTTTGATTCCTTATATCGGTGCGGCGGCTGTTACTGTACCTGTTGCTATCGTTGGTTTGTTCCAATGGGGTTTAACGCCTCCGTTTTATTGGTTGTTGCTTGCTTACGGTATTATCCAGGCGCTGGATGGTAATGTGTTGGTTCCTGTTCTGTTTTCCGAGGCAGTAAACTTACACCCAGTTGCTATCATTGTGGCTGTATTAGTCTTTGGTGGGCTGTGGGGTTTTTGGGGGGTGTTCTTCGCCATTCCTTTAGCGACATTAGTCAAAGCCGTATGGCATGCATTACCAAGCGCGGAAGAAAACGAACCTGTCGAACAAGAGTAGTTGTTACCAAAGGTACGATGGTTAAAAGAAAGCCCAGCAGTTTGCTGGGCTTTTTGTTTGTAGAAAAACAATAGCGTTTAAGCGTTTTCGTTTAAGTAGTTTAATACGACTTCGTGGTGATCTTTGGTTTTGAACTTGTTGAACACATGTTCGATCACGCCTTCTTCATTGATCAGAAAGCTAATGCGGTGAAGACCGTCGTATACTTTGCCCATGAATTTCTTTTCGCCCCAAACGCCGAACTGGTCAGCAACGGCATGGTCTTCATCAGAAAGCAGAGTGAAGTTTAAATCATCGCGCTCGATGAACTTGCCTAGGCGCTTTACAGGGTCGATGCTTACGCCGAGTACCACCACGTTATGTGCATCGAGTTCAGCTTTGATGTCACGAAGGCCTTTTGCTTGTGTAGTACAACCCGGCGTCATCGCCTTAGGGTAAAAGTAGAAAAGTACTTTCTTGCCTTTAAAGTCTTCAAGAGAAACGGTATTTCCGTCTTGGTCGAGCAAAGAGAAGGCTGGCGCTGGCGAGCCTGCTGTCAGCGTATTCATTTTGATTTCCTTTACTTTATAGTGTGTTTTTAATGAAATTCAGAGAACCTTGTACGTTGAGCGACTTACAAAGTTCATCGAAGTCTTCTTGTAACTGCATCAAATTAAAATCCGCGCTTACAGATGCAGTAATCGCAATGTGAAACTGGTCAGAATCGAGTTGAATTTTCGACTTGCTGATGGTTTGCGCGCTAAGAGAGTCTAAACCAATCTGCTGATCAGCGAAGAACTTAGTAAATTTTTCAGTTAACCCAGGGCGGTCTTCAGACTCAATAAACACTTCCATGGTGTAGCTGTTATCGAGCAGTTCGTGCGCCGCTGTGCGTTTCATGATCGTAATAAGGTCATGTTCTTGGCCAAGCAGGGGCAATTGCGTTTCAACTCGAGTCACGCTGCTGGCGTTCCCAGTCAGGAGCATGATCAGCGTAAATTCGCTGCCAAAGATAGCGATACGGCTATCGACTATGTTACAACCAGCTTGAGTAACGAGCTGTACGACTTGGTTACAAATGCCTGGACGGTCCGTTCCAACTGCTGTAAGTACCAGATGTTGCTTCATAAATGAGCTTCTTGTCCTTTCTTCAATAGAGAGATGTTAGCACAGATATTGCGAAGAAATATCGAGCCAGTTCTTTTTAGTCTATAAAAAGCAGGAGGATGTTGAGGGGAGTGGTGGGAAATAAACAGTAAATGCAGGCTGTAGGATAAACAAAACGTTTGCATGATGTGCTTGCCTATTGTCTGGCCGTTTTATTCACTTAGATCTGACTTGGCTAACAAGACCAAAGAGTATATTTTCCTTGCTTGTGCTCTTCAGTATTTTCCAAATCACTGATAGATTCTAAAGTCACTCGAAAGCCCAACACGATTATCAATATTGCCGTTAATCAAACCAAATAGAGCAATTAAGTTGCTAGACCTCTAACAACTGGTAATTATTCATTCATTTGTACTTTGTAAGCGAGTTTACGCTCTTGTGTTTTTCAATCGCATTACAGTACCATGCAGAAAGAGTTAAATGAGGGAGATAAACATGTTTTCAGGAAGTATCGTAGCGCTGATTACGCCATTCAAAGCAGATGGCGAAGTAGACTTTGACGGTCTGCAAAAGCTAGTAGAGTACCACGTTGAAGCGGGTACAGACGGTATTGTGGCAGTAGGCACAACAGGTGAGTCAGCGACACTGACCATTGAAGAGCATGTAAAGGTCGTTAATAAAACTGTTGAGTTTGCCGACGGTCGCATCCCTGTGATTGCTGGCACGGGTGCAAATGCAACCCATGAGGCAGTAACATTTAGCAAATTACTGGCTGATTCTGGTATTGCTGGCTTCCTGAGTGTGACACCGTATTACAACAAACCAACTCAAGAGGGTTTGTTTCTACATTACAAGGCAATTGCCGAAGCGAGTGATGTGCCTCTAATTTTGTACAACGTACCAGGCCGTACTGCTGTTGATATGCAGCCAGAAACAGTGGCACGCTTGTCAAAGCTTGATAATATCGTAGCTCTAAAAGATGCAACGGGCGATTTGGAACGAATTGCAATTCATCGTGAACTTTGTGGCGAAGATTTTATCTTACTAAGTGGCGATGATGCGACAGGGCTGGATTTTGTGAAACTTGGCGGCAATGGTGTTATCTCGGTAACGAACAATATTGCAGCTAAAGACATGGCAGACATGTTCCATTTGGCAAGTGAAGGTAAGTACGAAGAAGCAGAAGCGATTAACCAACGCTTGATGACTCTACACAAAAACCTTTTCATCGAAGCAAGCCCTATCCCAGTAAAATGGGCAGCGCAAAAGCTTGGTTTGATTGAAGAAGGTGGTTTGCGTCTTCCTTTAACTACGCTTTCTGAAAAATCGCAGCCGATCGTCGAGCAGTCGCTAACAGACGCCCATATTTATTAAGATTGAGCTATTAAGATTGAGTTACTAGGATTGAAGTTCATACTGGGGGCCAAAGCGCCCTCGGTGTTTTAGGAGTATAGATGAAGCTTTCAAGCCAGTTAGTGTTAAGTTCATTAGCTGTATTCGTATTGACTGCCTGTTCAGGTGGTGCCAATCAACGTCGTCAAGCAAAAGATGACTTCGAGTATTTGAACTCCCCAAATTTGGGTGAGTGGAATGTCCCACAGGGTGCACAGCCTCAGTTTTACCCTAACTACGAGATCCCTCAGGGTAACTACGCTGGTGGTGTCGGTAAAGATGTCGACATTCGTCCACCTCAACAAGTCCTAGAGCTTATTCCCGGTGCACGTTTGGACCGCAGCAGTGATGGTGAAGTGACACTTTGGCTACTTCGTAAAGATGAACTAGATAAAGTTTGGCAAACGATGCAAAACATGGTCGCGGCTAACGAGATTCCAGTTGAAAGCCAAACAGACTCTCGCATCGAGACAGGGTGGGTGACTTGGGATTCGCCAGATGAAGAGCTAGAAATTGGCAGCCGATATGAAATCGTACGCGCTGAAGCAAACGGTCGACACGGCTTTAAGGTGAGCCTTATTGACTGGCGTGAAGGCAATCAAGTGAAAGAAGTAACGGCGACCAACCGTGAGCGCTACAATGTGTTCATGACGAACTTGGTCACCGCTCGCTACGATCAAGAAGTGCGTGAAGAAGCACAGCGTAAAGCGCAAGAGTTGGTTAAACAGATCCCAATCACAATGGGTAAAGACCGCAGCGGACTTCCAGTGATTATCGCGCGTACGCAATACAACATGCTTTGGCAACGTCTGCCTAATATTCTACCTAAGATGGGCTTTAAGATTGAAGAGCGTAGCCAGTCTCAGGGCACAATCACTGCGAAATATGCATCTCCGGATGATGAATTCTGGAACGATATCGGCGTTAAACCAGTGGAGTTAGCCGCTGGTAAGTACACATTCTTACTTGGTGATTTAGGCAACCGTACGTCTATCAATATCACCGACTCCTCTGGCAAGCCAGTAGAAGAAGAGTTTTTGAAATCACTAGCGCCTGTATTGGCTGCAACAGTGAAGCAGTAAACAAAGCGAGCTTAACGCGGCGTGTTTACTTAATGATAGAAAAGGGACCTAGTGGTCCCTTTTTTGATGTTTAGATTAAATGTGTCGAGATGAAGCTGGTGAGTAACTAACGAGGCTCGTTTTTGTTTTTATCTTCTTCAGCGTAGCGCTGTTTATCCAATGTGTTCAGCTTATCTAAATCGTTCTTACGGCTTTTATCCATCTGACCAAACTTCATTTTTGCGGTATATTTGAGTGCGGCAATATTACCAATGACCACGCTCAACACTACAATAATAATGACCCAAGGATTGGTTAGTATTTCTATCATAGAGCCTCCGGCGGCGTGATATTGTGAATAAATTTGGCAACGACGTTATCCAAATTATTCAGTATGACGTCAATCCCTGCAATGTTGTCGGTCTGATTTTGTTTAATCAACTGGCTTCTGAGTACATCAAGCGTCAACTGCTCGAGGCATTGCTGCCCGACAGCGCGGTGACTAATGTGCCAAGGCTCAATCGAAACGCCACCTAAATCATGCTGATAAGGAAAGAAGAAACCGAACCGACCAAGGTTGGCTTTTAACCATTGGTAGAACGCCTGCTGGTGGCCTTCAAGATACTCCCAAGGTTCCAACTTGAGTTTTGTGTCAGCAGGCAATAAATTGCGCGCATAGACATCAAAATCACAACCCCAATGATGACGACTTCCTCCGGGCAATGCCGACCAGCGCAAAATGGCCATCAATTTCTCTTTGTCATTTAACTCTGCTTTATTCAAAGGGCGGGAGTTGATGTCGAGAATTGGCAACTCACCAGAAAACTTCCCGTTCCAGATGGCTTTTTGGCGATTAAAGTCACGAAAACCACTGGCGATTTCCATTTTGAAACCTGCTTCTGTTGCCGCTTCAATCATCTTTAGCAGATCGTCAGCCACTTCAGGGTGGAGTAGAAACGCTTTTTGATCCACTAAAGTGGATTGAAGATGGGAATCAGTGATTCCGGTGAGTTGCTCTGGTGTCATTGTGTTCTCGCTGATTACTTCGCCAATAGGTGCTTCAACGTGTTTTCGTACATGTCCGTCAACTTTTCAAGATCGTCGACTTTCACACACTCGTTCACTTTATGAATCGTAGCGTTAACAGGGCCTAACTCTACGACTTGACCTCCCATTCGAGCAATAAAACGACCATCAGAAGTACCGCCAGTTGTAAGTAGCGCTGGCTTCGTATCATTGACTTCGGCCACAGCAGCTACAACTGCGTCTAGCAGTGCGCCCGTATCGGTCAGGAATGGGTCACCGTTGAATGTCCATTTTAGGTCGTAGTCCAGCTCATGCTTGTCCAATGTTTCGGTAACACGCTGAACAATTGCGTCATTGTTAAGCTCAGTACTAAAACGTAGGTTGAACTGAACATGGAACTCGCCAGGAATAACATTAGACGCACCAGTGCCAGCCGATACATTCGGGATCTGAAAACTAGTCGGTGGGAAGTAATCATTCCCTTTGTCCCATTCTGTCGTCGCGAGTTCATGAATCGCGAGTAGAGACTCGTGCACTGGATTGCTGGCTAGGTGAGGGTAGGCCACGTGACCTTGTGTTCCTTTTACCGTTAAATCACCAGTGATGGATCCACGGCGTCCATTTTTCACTACATCGCCAACCACGTCGGTGCTGGATGGTTCACCAACAATACACATATCGATGTTCTCACCACGTTCCATCAACGTTTCTACAACGCGAACGGTACCATTGATAAATGGCCCTTCTTCATCTGACGTAATCAAAAAGCCAATTGAGCCTTTGTGGTCTGGGTTTTCTTCAATGAAGCGTTCGACAGCAACGACCATAGCAGCTAGTGACCCTTTCATGTCAGCTGCGCCGCGGCCATGCAAGTAACCATCAATAATGGTCGGTTCAAACGGATGTGTATTCCAGTGTTCCAATTTGCCAGCTGGTACCACATCGGTGTGGCCAGCAAACGCAAATAGCGGCGCTTCTGAACCACGTCGAGCCCAGAAGTTCGTGGTGTCTTCAAATACCATCACTTCAATTTCAAACCCGAGTGCTTTTAAGCGCTCGATCATCAAATCCTGACAACCTGCGTCTTCCGGCGTTACGGACTGTCTACTGATCAGATCTTTAGCAAGTGCCAATACTGGACTGTCTGTCATCCTTGAGTATTCCTTTATTTAAGAGTTGAAAATGCTAGCGTATTGATCAGCTTTAAAACCGATATGAAGTTGATCATTCACTTTTAACATTGGGCGTTTAATCATCGCAGGGTTTTCTACCAAAAGAGCGATGGCGTTTTCCTCGTTAAGTGTGTCTCTCTGCTCTTGCGCTAATTGGCGGTAGGTTGTGCCACGTTTATTGAGCACCTGTTCCCAACCTAAAGCGCGACAAAATTCACTTACCATTTCTGCATCAATGCCTTGCTTACGGTAGTCATGGAAGTCGTAAGCAATATCCTCGGCTTCTAACCATTTCTTGGCTTTTTTGATCGTATCGCAGTTGGGAATACCAAACATGGTAATCGACATAGTGTTTCCTTTTTCTTTGTTCTATTTTTCACTGGCGCGGTTAAGACGCACTTAAGTGATTTGGGCTGTTAAAGCATCCTATCAAGAAGCAATCAAACTGACAAAATGCGGTGGAAAATATTTTCAGATAGATTGAGATAACTAATGTCACATAACTTATTTACGATGAATGCGCTATAAATCGAATAAAAATTCGTCTAAATCAAATGGAAAAGTCGAGTTATTGATCAAACGCAACACCTCGCTGAGCAAAAACGAAATAATGAATCAGCACAATTTTAGGAGGTGTCAATGGAATTGAGTCCTGTTTTTGCAAGGCGGCTATATTTGGCCTTGTTGGTGGAAAACCTAGAAAGGCCGAATGTGCCAAAGTTGATCGAAAAAACGGGGTGGCCTCGTCGTACTATTCAAGATGTACTCAAGGCGTTACCTGGGATCGGCATTGAACTCATATTCGTTCAAGATGGCCGACGTCATAATGACGGCTATTATCAACTTTCAGATTGGGGGCCTTTTGATAGCCAATGGGTTCTAGAGCGGGAGAGAGATATCGCTAGCAGTCTTGGATTTCGTGCATAAGCCAGCAATTGCTGGCTTTTTTCATATTCAGGCCTCATCCATTGCAGCGGTAGGCGGAACCCAGCACGCTAAATGAAGTGATAAAATCTTGTGGGGAAACCATAAAAACGGTGTCCGCATCGATAGCCGCTGCATTGTTTTTTAAATCGTTCATCGCGCCTTGCATCATCGCGTCATTAGTCATGAAAATGTAGTTATACCAATGGCCTTCACTTCCGGTGACTTCGCCTTTGTATTCGCATCGCTCAGGGTCGAATTGCGCGTCAATGCGAATATGAACATCTTGACTTTGAGCATGAGTAAGGTGAGAAGGCATCGTGCAACCCGTTAGAAGCACGACAAAAAGTCCAAGTAACAGGCGTTTCATTAGCTATTTCCCCAATACTATGTAAGCAGCAAAGCCAATCCAGCTCAGGACAAGTAGTGTCCAAGGCAGTTTGCTTGATGAATGGTTTGGCGCATCGTCGGTGATATTGTCTTGTTCGATAATCTCTTCATGCTGACGTTGTTTTTCACGTTGCTGTTTTTTCTTCGCTTTATCGGCTTGGCGGTTGCGCTCTTTTTGTTGTTTCTTATATTGCGCGATGCCTTTTTCGATACCTTGAGCGATGAGCTTGGTTTGCTCTTTGGTTTGGCCGGGCTTTTGCGTGGATTTAGCAGTTCTCATCGCTTCGGCTTGTGTTTCTTGAGAAGGCACAGGGGTGGCAGGAGTTCTTTTTTTCATGTTTCTCATCAACGTCGCTGTAAATCTTTGTTTAGTTTACCTGTGTAAGGTGCTGAAATGAACTTCAGTTCTCATCTTTGTTGGCTTGCAACTCTGAAACGATAGGTTAAAGTGACGTTTTTATCACATAAAGAAGAAGATGTTGTGCGCTATTCGTTTGACCAATATGACGCCCATGGATTTTTAAAGGCGCCGATCATTTTATGGGTGGGATGGATGTTTCTTGTGCGTTCATGGGTGGTGTTTGCCATGGCTGGTGTAAGTCGTGATAGTGGCAGTAAGCTACTCGCTATTGTTTACCCAGATTCAAGTACGTTGTATTTAGGTTTGGCGATGGGCATTCCAAGTTTGCTTCTTATGTGGTTAATGGGGCTTCGTCATCCCGAAAGAGGATGGGTAAACAGAATTACTCGCTATGGTCGCGAGATCACTTTGATCTTGTGCGGTATTCAACTTGCTCAGACCATGTATCATGTGTACCTAGAACATGGAGTGTTTAATTGGGCAAACGCCCTTACCATTACCTTATTAGCTTGGTTTATGATCTATCTTCTAAATGGAAGATGGGTAAAAGACTGTTTTCATGTGCCACAATTGGCGCGCGATGAACAGCAGCATTCAAAGAATTAAAAACAATAACTTCCCACTCTGGGGCAAAGTAATAGAGGAAACCTCAATGTCACAAGCTCAAACGGCGATCGTGCCAGAAGCCGGGCCATTTGCACTGTACACTCAACTCAAAGTGAACCAAAACCGTGAAAACGTATTAGAAAAACTGAAAGCACTGCCAAAGTTGGTGGAAGAGTTAAACATTACCCAGCCGGGTGCAGCGCTGACGCTTTCTATCGCATTCACAAAATCGTTTTGGGAACACCTTAATGTAGACGCGCCAGAAGAGCTTATTGATTTTACTCAACTTGGCGAAGGTGACATCGTTGCTCCAGCAACAGACGTAGATGTACTGATTCACTGTCACTCGACTCGTCACGACTTGCATTTTTACGTGTTGCGTAAGTTCCTAGAAGAGACGGCACAAGATGTCACCATTGTGGACGAAACATATGGGTACCGTTACCTTGATGCTCGTGATATGACAGACTTTATTGATGGGACAGAAAACCCGAAAGGGGAGGCTCGCGCTGATGTGGCTCTAGTAAAAGAGGGCCCATTTGCTGGAGGCAGTTATGTCATGGCTCAACGCTTCGAACATAACCTTGCCGCTTGGAATCGCTTGAATGTCAAAGCGCAAGAAAAAGTGATTGGTCGTACCAAACCAGACTCTATAGAGCTAGAAGACGTTCCTGCTGCATCACACGTTGGTCGCGTTGATATTAAAGAAGAAGGAAAAGGTCTCAAGATTGTCCGTCATAGCTTGCCATACGGGACGGTAACAGGGCCTCATGGCCTGCTGTTTATTTCTTACTGCAATACACTTCATAACATTAAAGTGATGCTAGAAAGTATGTACGGCGTGACCGATGGTAAAACAGACCAAATGCTTCGTTTCACAAAAGCGGTAACTGGTGCGTACTTCTTCGCTCCTTCACAAGAAATGCTCGCAGAGCTAGCCATCAAGTAAGTTCTCAGACTTTATTTCTTAAGCCCTCCAATTGGAGGGCTTTTGTTTTCTATTTCTATTCCAATCTCTTTTCAAAAAACACTAAACTTTTCTGTTACTTGGTCGATAAGTACTCAAAGCCTTAATTTTAGGACTCTTTATTCGTGGCGATCACCGTTAATACCAATGTAGCAGCACTTGTCGCACAGCGTCATTTGACCAGTGCAACGGATATGCTGAACCAATCCATGGAGCGTTTGTCTTCAGGGAAGCGTATTAATAGCGCAAAGGATGACGCTGCGGGTCTGCAAATCTCCAACCGCTTGCAATCACAAATGCGTGGTTTGGATGTCGCGGTACGTAACGCGAATGACGGCATTTCCATCATGCAAACTGCGGAAGGCGCGATGAATGAGGTGACCAATATCATGCAACGTATGCGTGATTTGTCGCTACAGTCAGCCAATGGTTCAAACAGCAAAGCGGAGCGCAATGCACTGCAAGAAGAAGTCTCTGCTTTAAATGATGAGTTAAGTCGTATTGCAGAAACGACCTCCTTTGGCGGACGTAAATTGCTGAATGGCACATTCGGTACATCGTCTTTTCAAATCGGTGCAACGGCTGGTGAAGCGGTACAAATTGGCCTGCGGACCATGCAGCCGGAATCTTTAGGTAGCTTTTCAATGAGCTCATATCAAAGAGTCAGTTCAGATTGGACGGTTCAAAACGGAAATAATGAAATTGTTATCAGCTACCGTGATAACAATTTTGAAGAGCAGGAAATCCGTATTGAAGCTAAAGCTGGCGATGATATAGAAGAACTCGCGACTTACATTAATGGGCAAACCGATAAAGTGAAAGCGTCTGTTAATGAAGAGGGGCAACTGCAGTTACTCATGTCCCACAAGGACGCCTTAAAATACCCTGGACCAACCTTCAGTGGTGGCCTGGCTGATGAGTTAGAACTTGGCAAGTATGTCACCGTAAATAGAACGGTAGATAGTATTGATATTAGCACGGTCGGTGGCGCTCAGATGGCGGTCGGTATTTTAGATGATGCTTTGAAAACGGTAGATGGCAGTCGTGCGGAGTTAGGCGCGTATCAAAACCGCTTTAATCACGCGATCAATAATCTAGATAATATCCACGAAAACTTAGCCGCTTCCAACAGTCGTATCCAAGACACTGACTATGCCAAAGAAACTACGCAAATGGTGAAGCAACAGATTTTACAACAGGTCAGTACTTCTATTCTGGCACAAGCAAAACAAGCGCCAAACCTAGCATTGACCTTGCTTGGCTGATGAACGGCCTTGCCCGAATTTAACGCAAAACCTGCCTGTATCGACAATTCGAAAAGAAGCTTTAGCGAAAAATGAAAGTTTTTTTGCTTTTTTATCCGCTTTGTCACGATTACCCCTCCAAACGAATTATTTTCAAAAAAATCTAAAATTTTCTCTAAAGAAAACAGGGCATGCGCCGTTAATAAAAGTAACTTTGAGAGAACTACTTGGTTTTCCGAGACGTCGGAAACCGCTACACCGGAAAATCAATTGGAGAAATCACCA